>NZ_QTNH01000009.1:0-23216 GCF_003603515.1 Bacteroides sp. AM32-11AC
ACCAGAGTTTTCGCGGAACTTGGTACGTTTGGTAATGTAAAATCACCATCTACACCGGTAATAGCACCAATTTGTGTACCTTTTACCAATACAGAGGCTCCAATAACTGGCTGCCCGTCTTCTTCAGAAATTACAACACCTGTAACCTTCTGGGTTTGGGCAGTTACTAGGCCTATTCCGACAAAAAGACAGGCCAATAACAGCATTAATTTTCTTTTCATAAATTCTCTCTTAAAGTTTAACTTTACATTAATTGTTTCTTTACTCTAACAAAGTGCAAATATATTAATAAAACTGAAACGAACAACTATTTTATTGAAAAAACCTTGTAAATCTATCAATTTGTTAATTAAACATGTCACTTTATGCTTAATAACAGATTTTTCACACTTAAAAAACCTAAACTGGCTTATGTTTACTATCACTATGATTCTCTCTTTTAGGATGATTTTTCCAAGAAATACACATATTTTAAAACAAAATGGTTAATAAATAAGCCGCTAAAACAGAGAACGGACCTGATTTTGAAACAAATTGAGAGTTCCCGGAGGCTAAATACCGATTAATAGCTAAACACAAAAAGACACTTTTTAGAGATATTAATTCTTATTCTAATCCCATCGAGCACAGAATATCGTCTTATTTGTTATTGGTATTAATTAAAATCAAGTAAAATGAGTAAGATTATTTACAATCTAGTGTACAACAGAAAAAGAAGCCTGAATAAAAAAGGAATGGCATTGGTACAAGTAGAAGCCTATTTGGACAGAAAGAAAAAGTATTTTTCAACCAAAGTTTATTTAAAGCCAGAACAGTGGGACAATAAAAAGCTTATTGTGAAGAATCATCCTAATGCAGATGCGCTGAATAGATTGATATATGAGTTCATGGCTATGATAGAAAAAAAAGAGTTGGAATTGTGGCAGCAAGGAAGGCGTATTTCATTAGAGTTACTAAAGGATGTTTTGAGCACAAGCGAAAACAAAACCGCTTTTATTCCTTTTTTTAGGCAAGAGATAGCAAACTCTACTCTAAAAGAAAGCACAAAACGAAATCATCTCTCCACTCTTTCATTATTACAACAGTTCAAAAAGGATGTAACCTTTTCTGATTTAACATTCGAATTCATATCCTCCTTTGAATATTTCTTGCAATCAAGAGGTTATCACACAAATACGATAGCCAAACATATGAAGCATCTGAAGCGACATATAAATGTCGCCATCAACAAGGATTATATGGAGATACAAAAATACGCTTTTCGAAAGTACAAGATTAAAACTATAGAAAACAAGCATACGCACTTATCTCCTGAAGAGTTGGAGAAGTTGGAGAAATTAAGCTTGGCTGGCAGATATACTAAATTGCAAAAGACTTTAGATGCATTCTTGTTTTGTTGCTATGCAGGAATGAGATATTCTGATTTTATCAGTTTATCACCCGATAACATCGTGGAGATTCGTCAAGAAACCTGGCTAATTTATAAATCCATAAAGACGAGTACAGAAGTCAGATTACCTCTTTATCTCTTATTCGAAGGAAAAGGGCTTGTTATTCTGGACAAATATCGGGATGACTTACAAAGCTTCTTTCATTTAAGGGATAACTCTAATGTGAACAAGGATTTAATTGTGATTTCCCGCCTAGCTGGTTTATCAAAAAAAATTTCATTTCACACTGCTCGCCATACTAATGCAACTCTATTGATTTATAATGGAGTAAACATTACAACGGTGCAAAAATTATTGGGGCATAAAAGTGTTAAAACCACACAAGTGTATACAAATGTAATGGATATGACTATAGTGCATGATTTAGAAAAGAACCATGCACTCATGCCTTTGCCTAAAAAAACACGAACTTAGCATAGCCAATACTACACTTTCATATCGTTAGTCATATACTTCTCCTTTAAAGTCTGTTCATTCACTATTCAGTTTCAGTTTGCTCGCTGCAAACTTACTGCATACGTTTTGCAGTACCACTGCATATTGTTTGCAGTATCACTGCATATTGCTTGCAGCCGCGCTGCATATTAGTTTGCAGTACCACTGCAACAGCTTTGCAGTATCGCTGCAATAGGTTTGCAAAATTTTGCAGTAAGAAATTGCTGAGAATCAATTAAGTATAGTATAGTGTAAATAGAAGATTGACATTGGTGTGTTATCAATATTTAAGACTGATTGGAGGTGTGGAAGCAAATTTTGCTTCCACACTTTTGCATTGCTTCCACAGCGTCTGTAATGCCGATGAATAGAGGGATACAAGGAGCGGGTGGAAGTGTGGAAGCAAAAATGATGAAAACTGTTATGAAGAAACAACAGTTGTCTTGATTGTTTAGCTAATCACAAAGTTTTGAGTTTACTGTTTTTTGAAGCTATTGAAATATTCTTTTACATAGACTTTAGTACTTTCGCTAATAAAATGACAATGTAGAGTAAATGCTTCATTGAAAGCAGCTAGGATGATAGATGTTGACAAAAGATATTCTTCATATAAGAGGAAGAATCATTTAAAATCTTTAAGCAACGTATTAACTTTATGATATACATATGATAACCAAGTCATTAATCCAACAAATAGTATCACAGCAGTAAGGTTTTATACATTGTACCCCTATACATACACCTTGTGAGAAAGGAAATTTCGCTATAGTGATTTCTATTACATGGTATAATCGCTTGATTATTAATAAAATAAGAGTGTTGTAGTTCCGCGAAAACTCTGGTGATTTCGTACATCGGTATGAAGACTCAAGAAGTGGTAATCAAACCGAGCGTAAAAGTGGTTATGATGCCTGATACAGAGATACTTGATGAAGTAACAGTAGTGGCTTATGGCACTAAACGTAAACAAGATTTAGTGGGTTCTATCAGTAGTGTAAAGAATGAGATTATCAGTAATTCACAAGCTACATCAGTGTCAAATGCACTCGAAGGAGCTGTGGCTGGTTTGCAGGTTGTAAGTTCTTCTGGTCAGCCGGGAAAGGATGCCAACATCGTATTGCGCGGTATCGGTTCTATTTCGGCCAGCAACAATGCGCTAATTGTAGTAGATGGTGTACCCTTCAATGGTAAGTTGTCGGACATCAACCCTACGGATATTGCTTCGGTAAACGTGTCGAAGGACGCCGTTTCCAACTCTTTGTATGGTTCCCGTGCAGCTGGTGGTGTGGTTATGATTACTACCAAGACCGGACGCAAAGACAAGGTGGCCATCAACTTTAACGGTACCTGGGGTGTGACACAGCGTGCATACAAGGACTATGACATGGCTACCGATCCGGGAGAGTTCTACCGTTTATCTTGGTATGGCCTTCGTAATACCTATTGGGCAGCCGGAAACTCCATTGAAGACTCTAATTTAGCAGCCAGTCAGGATTTGCTGGGCGAACTGGGTAATTACAATGCTTACATCATCCCGCAAGGAGAGTATCTGGTAACACCCGATGGGAAACTTAACCCCAATGCACGTCTGCGTTATAATGATTCGTTTGCCGATGCCTTGTTTGACAACGCTTTCCGTCAAGAGTACAATGTATCTGCATCAGGTGGTAACGACCGCACAGATTACTATGTATCTATGGGCTTTCTGGACAATGACTCTTACGTGTTAGGCTCTTCCTATGAGCGTTTTACGGCTCGCGCTAACGTAAACTCCCAGCTGAAATCTTGGCTGAAAGTAGGAACCAATGTAGGATATTCCAAAGCTACCCAGAACGGTGTGCAAGAGAATGCCGGAGCAGCCTCCAATCCTTTTGACGTGGCACGCTCTTGGGCTCCTATCTTCCCGGTTCATGCCTATGATGCAGAAGGTAACATGAAATATTATGAAGACGGAAGTCCTATGTATGATGCCGGAAACGGTGAAACAGACGGCACATCTAAACGTCCTACGGCTACTAACCAGAATGTGATAGCCAATATGAAAGAGGATATTCGTGAAACTGTATACAATAACCTGACCTCACGCTCATATCTGGAAATTTCATTCTTGAAGAATTTCAAGTTTACAGCAAACTACAGTTATGATTTCACGAACAGCAGCCAGACAGTATTCTACACTCCGCTCATCGGTGACGGACAGTCTTTCGGTGGTCGTGGTACAAAAGGGAGCTACAACACTACAACTACCAACTTCAACCAGATTCTGGCTTACAGCAATGTATTTGGCGATAACCACCACTTGTCGGCCAAGATAGGTCACGAGTACTATAAGTATGAATATCAGTATTTGGCAGGACAGAAAACCAACTTCTTTAATCCGAACAATCCGGAATTGGACAACGGTGGACAAATGCAATACATCAACAGCTACACGGCAAACCATAACATCGAGGGATATTTCGGTATGGCAGACTACGACTATAGCAACAAATATTATCTTTCTGCAGCCTTCCGTCGCGACGGTACTTCCCGTTTCTTAGACCGCTGGGGTAATTTCTGGTCGGTAGGTGCCGCTTGGCGTATTTCCAACGAAGCATTCATGGAGGGAACGGGGTCTTGGTTAAACGATTTGAAATTGCGTGCATCTTATGGTACTCAGGGTAATGAAAGTATTCTTTCAGATTATAACTATGCCTATGTGTACACACCTTACCAAGACCAGTACACTGTTACTTGGAATGGTTCAGAGTTGGGCTATTCACCGGAATTCTACGGTAATCCGGACTTGACTTGGGAAAAGCAGAAGACTTTTGACGTGGGTGTAGATTTCCGTCTGTTCGACAGAGTATACGGTTCATTCGAATATTTCTATCGTCGTACGGACGATATGCTCTTCAAGCGTCCTGTGGCTTACTCTACAGCCGGACGTCCGTATAACTGGGAAAACCTGGGTGCGATGAAAAACACCGGTATAGAGTTTGAAGTGAATGTGGATATCTTCAATCAGCCCGACCTGAAGTGGACGGTATCGCTCGTGGGTTCTCATTACAAGAACCGCATTGTGACGCTGCCCGAAGAAAACCGTGAAAATGGTATCACTTCCGGTCCGTTCAACCTGCGCGAAGGCAAGAGCCGCTTTGAATATTATACTTATATGTATGCCGGCATGGACGAAAAAGGAAATGCCATGTGGTACATGGACGAGACAAATGAACAAGGGGAAGTGATAGGCCGTACCACGACCACTACTTATGCAGATGCAACCCGTTGCTTCATCGGCAAATCTGCATTGCCCGATTTCAACGGTGGTTTGAGCACTACTTTCTCTTACAAGGGCATTGACCTTTCTATAGCAACGGCTTTCCAGATTGGTGGCTATGCTTATGACTACTCTTATCTGTCTGGTATGAGTTCTTCATTCTACGTAGGTCATAACAAGGATATGTGGAAGACGTTTAACCCGGAGACAGGCACAGGTTCACTTCCTATTTGGAATGCTAACAATGCTTCCAATTCTTTCACCCAACAGTCAGACCTCAACCTGATAAAGGCCAGCTACTTCAGCATCCGTAACATCACTTTGGGTTACACATTGCCAAAAAATCTGATGCAGAAATTCGGTGTCGAGAAACTGCGTATTTATGCTACGGCAGATAATCTTGCCTTGTGGTCCAAGCGTCAGGGATTCGACCCTCGCGTAGCAATGTCTGGTTCTGATAAAGAATATGGAGGCTATTCTCCGATGCGTGTGATTTCCGGAGGTATCAACCTTACATTCTAAACTAAAAAATAAAATTGTATATGAAAATTATGAAATATATGATGCAGGCACTCCTTGTCGGAGGTCTGCTTACATCCTGCGTTGAAGACGCTGATGTTACCGCTTATTTGACTGAAGACCAACTGGGTAATGTGGCTCAGGAAGATCCTGACAAGGCTTTTTCTGCTGCTGTAGCAGGCATGTATTCTGATATGCAGCAGTTTGTTGACACCGATATGAGTCACAACTATTTCGGTCAGAAGAGCTTTGATTACTTGACATCACTGATGGGCAACGACATGATTATGACCGGACGTTTTGCCATGAGTCTGTATCATTATTTGCTGGATTACTGGCAACAGAACTATACTCCGACCAACAACCGGTGGAAAGAATACTATCGTGTCATAGCCAATGCCAATAACATTCTTAAGCTGATTGACCCCAGCAGTGAAGATCCTGCCAATTTAAAATATCGTGCCATCGCCCTTGGTTTCCGGGGCTATGCCTACTTGCAGTTGAGTTATCTATATCAGCATTCCTACTATACCGGTGCAGATGGAACAAAATGGGGGCGTGGAGAAAAATATGATTTCTCGCAATCCCCGTGTGTACCGCTTATTACAGAGGATACAGAAGGCGACCAACCGCGTGCTACTGTAGCTCAAATTTATGAACAAATCAAGAGCGACCTTACTACTGCTTTCGACTTGTTCAAGGGTTTGAATATGACGCGCACTTCCTCACCCACTGATATGGATGGCTGCGTAGTAGCCATGCATTTGGCTCGCGCAAACATGGTTATCCATGAATGGGATGAAGCGATAAAGTATGCGCAAGTGGTGATTGATAATTTCCCTATATTGCAAAGTGAAGACCAGATACTGCAAGGATTCAGCAACATCAGTTTGCCGGATGTAGTATTCGGCAGCGATATTACAGCAGATAATAGTACGACTTATATGTCTTTCTTCTCGCAGATGGATACTTATGGCGATGGATATGCCGGCATCGGCGTATGGCGTGCTGCCTTTAAGCCGTTAGTAGATCGTATCGCGGATACTGATATTCGTCTGCAATGGTTCTGCTGCGACCGTTCTACAGGTGTAACAGATGCATCTGGTAAGCGTGTGACATTGATCCGTGATACTAAGTATCCGGTTTCTGTGGAATATCAGACTGTGAAATTTATCGGTACGGGCCGTGATAACATTAAGGCCGGTGTGTTCAGCGGATGGGAATTGGGAGATTATATTTACCTGCGTTCGGAAGAGGCTTACATGATAAAGATGGAAGCCTTGGCTCACAAGGGCTCTGCTGATGCGATAACTGAACTGAATAGCTTCATGAAGACCCGTCAGCCTGACTATAATTACACCTTTACAAACAAGGCCGACTTGATAGAGGAAATCATTTATCAGAAACGTGTAGAATTCTGGGGCGAAGGCTTGGAATACATCGATAATCGTCGTTTGAACATTCCTGTAGACCGTACGGACGAAACTTGGGGTGCAGAAAACAATAATCATTTCTCTGCCGGTAAGTTCCGTTATAATCAGGAAGAACGCCCGTTCCTTTATCAATTACCTCTCTCGGAAATAGAGAACAATTCTCAGCTTTCTCCGACCGATCAGAATTAACACCTCAAAGGACATGTCATAAAAAATCGGTAAAAGTAGTTTGCCTTTACCGATTTTTCTATATGAATCAACAAAAGAATGATACGGAAGTACTCTCTCTTTCATTTAAGTGCTCCTTCATTTTTCTGTCAAAAGAATTATCTGCGCAGACTAACTAGTTGCATTACCCAAACAATAATAATGTGACAACTATGATGATGATTCATCCGGTTGAATAGACCGGAATTTCATAATAAAGTGTTTTTAAGAAGCCACTCATTGTGAAATGAGCGGCTTCTCTTTCTTTAATCCTGCAAAAGACTTTAAGGGAAGTATTATTTAAGGTTACATATCTTCCAAAGAAAGTCCTTTATAGGAAACAGAGCAGTTTTTCCATTCTTTATTGATAGTGAGAAAATATTCTCCTTTCTTCTTCAACATCCCCCAATCTATCCGTTCCGGATTACGTTTAATCTCTACGAATTCTATGGTTCGCTCAAATTCATTAACAGCAATTAAATCTATCTCATTCTCTCCCTTTCTATCCCAAAATCCTCCGATGTCTGTATATCTTCCGGCCTCTATGTACATCTCTTTGAAATAACGCTCCAACATCAATCCTGAAAATGTAGGGAAATCCCGTTCTATAATATTACGCAGATAGGCTAAGTTTCCGGCCTCTATCAAATTCTGATACTTGTAAATAAATCGAAACCAAAAAGATAGAAAATTGTCTTCAATAATGTATCTGACTTGTTTGGAGGATGGACGAGCAAAAATAGGTTTACGCTGACTGATTACAGAGAAATCTTTCTCCATACGTGAGAGATAACCGCCTATTTCTACTCCGTTCAATGCTGTTTCTATATCTCCACGAGATGTCAGTCCGCGAGAAATACATTCTAATATAGAAAAATAAACGGTATATTCTTTACCAAACTCTTCTATCAAAAGATTCTTTCCTTCAGTCAAAAACAAAGAGTTCTCTTCCGTCATGAAATGAATCATTTTTGTACGGGTAAAAGCCTTATTTTTCATGAACAAATCAATATACCAAGCTACCCCCCCTGTAAAGGTATATAGCGCCAAAAGGTCATCGGGAGTGTAACCTGGGTGAAAATCTGCCAATATTTGCTTTATGACAGAGACCCTGAATGGTTGTAAACGTATAATTTTTCCCGCACGGCTGAAAAGTGGCTCTTTATTATTCTCAAAAATTTTATGCATCAATGAGTAAATAGAGCCGCTTATAAGTAAATTCATTCGGCTACTGTCTTTATGCAAATCCCATACTTTCTGAATCTCTCCAAACACAGAAGGATTTATTCTATCCAATTCTTGAAATTCATCAATAATAAGATTGAAGGGCCGTTCTTTTGAAAGTAACATTAAATGTTGGAATAGCTTTCCTATGGAAGAATATTCTCCTATAGGAAAATTCAACTTCATTTCTGCCTCTTCTATAAAGTCACGGCATAGAAGATTCTCTGCCTTGCGTAAGATGAAAAAATACAATGTCGGCTTTCCATCCGTTGACTTCAATAAGAGTGAGGTCTTACCGATACGCCTTCTTCCTACCAAAACCGTCATTTGCGATTCTTCTTGAGACTGTTCTGCTATATTCTTTAAAATAGCCAATTCTTTTTCTCTATTATAGAATTTCATAATACACCTTTTATTTTATATCAACTCTTTCGTTATCGTAATGTACATTACCGTAATGCACATTACGATAACGCAAATATAATGATAATGGTATTATAATACAAATAAGAGACAATATTTGTATAGCATGAATTTCCCTTTGAACTTTTACACAAGAAACTATGGTTCCTTTAGAAACGATCTCATAAGTTCATTAGTTTTATACAAGGAATACAGAATATTTCTATGTGAAATAGGAATAAACTAATGTTTATCTCTATTCGAAATGAGAATGGTATTTTATAATTTTAAATAGTATTTACATGAAATACAACATTCTTATGGATGTGATAGACAATATAAGTAAATATTCAACGAAAAATGTTCAAATGATAGATATTGACATAATCATTCATTCTTTTAAAAAAAAGAAATCCTAATTTTATAGCCACAATATATTAATGCAGGGACAAACAGCTATTAATCAAAACATTACAGCTATTAATGGTATCACATAAGTAGAGCATTATTTATTGTGGACGTATATAGAATAACTGTGGAAAGAGTATTCCCTGTTTTAGCGTTTTGGAGCTTATTATATATTACTTATTATCAACAAAATACAGTTATTGTAGTTCCGCGAAAACTCTGCTAATTTCGTATGTTGGTATGCAAACGCAAGAGGTGGCTGTCGCACCTTCTTTAAGAGTCATCTTAAAGTCCGACAGTGAAATTCTTGATGAAGTAACAGTCATAGCTTATGGTACTGCAAAGAAGAACTCACTAACAGGTTCTGTTGCTACTATCAAATCCAGTGATATGGAAAAGCTTCCAGTTACTTCATTTGAGAAAGCATTACAAGGATTGTCTCCTGGGCTGCAGATCGCAAGTGTCTCCGGTCAACCGGGTTCGTCTACACAGGTACGTATTCGTGGTATCGGGTCTATGTCTGCCTCAAGTACCCCACTTTATGTTATAGATGGAGTTGCTATTGAAGCTGCAAACTTAAGTGAAGTTGCAAATACCAGTAAATATGGGACAAGTGCAAATCCACTTTCAAACTTAAATCCGAATGATATTGAGTCTATTACCATCTTAAAAGATGCTTCTGCTGCTTCTCTGTACGGATCACGTGCGGCCAATGGTGTTATTCTGATTACAACGAAGCAGGGTAAAAAAGGACAAGCCAAGGTTAGCTTTAAAGCTCAAATGTCATCTTCCAAACTCCCTTCTGGTGGTTATGATTTGATGAATGCCTCCGAACATTATGCTCTGTATTATGGAGGCTTCTATAATAATAATATTGCTAAAGGCATGTCCTCAGAAGAAGCTTCTGCTGCAGCCAACAAATCCACACAAAGCATGTATGGGCGAAATCCATATAATGTTGCTAACCCTCTGGATGCTTCTGGCGACTTGACATCTGGCGCTCAATTGATGATTGATACCGATTGGTTGGATGAAGTCTTCAGAACCGGGATGTCACAAGAATACGATATCAGTGTAAATGGAGGAAACGAGAAATCAAAATACTTCATTTCTATGGGATATATGAATCAAGAGGGTATTGTGATTGGTTCGGATTTTGAACGATATTCAGGTCGTGCAAATGTCTCAACCGAAATTAAACCTTGGTTCAGTATGGGTATCAATTCCACTTTCTCTTTGGCAAAACAAAACACTCCTGTAGGTGGAGGTGGTGGTGCTAGTCCTTTGACTAATGGTATTTTCCTACCCAATGCTGTTCCAGTATATGATTTGGATGAAAATTTCCAAATGCAATATGATGAGAATGGCAAACCTCTTTATAACTTCAAGAATCCCATATTTCAGGATATGAATGTTATATCATTTGCACAAACTGACAAATATGCAACTAACACATACCGTGTTTTGGTAAATCCCTACGTGGATTTCAACTTTTATGGAGTTCATTGGAAAACAAGTCTTTCATATGATTATATTAATTTGGATGAAACGCAATGGTATAATGCGGAGCATGGTAATGGTAAAGCTGCACAAGGACGCCTGTACAAATATGCCATTTGGAACAACACTTTTGGATTGACCAGTACATTAAATTATAATTTCAACATAAAGGAAGACCATCACTTCTCGGTATTGGCTGGTTATGAAATCTATAATAAAGAGTACAAGCGCACTTATGCACAAGGAACAAAATTTCCGATTGGTGGTTTGACAGAGCTGAATGTAGCTGCTACTCCGCAAGAAGTAGGTTCTGTAACAGATAAAGAGCGCATGCTTTCTTATTTTGGTCGATTAAATTATGATTATCAGAATAAATATTTTGCCTCATTCAGTATTCGCTCCGATGGTTCTTCACGTTTTGCACCGGGACATCGTTATGGTACATTTTGGAGTGTCGGATTAAATTGGCGCGTCAGCGAAGAAAACTTCATGAAATATATTACCTGGATCGATGACTTGAAACTACGTGCCAGCTATGGTACTTCAGGTAACAAAACATCTGATTACTTATATGGTTACCAAGCTTTCTATGAAGGTGGAGCCAATTATAACGGAGAGTCTGGCTTCAGACATTCTCAATTAGCAAATCCTGATTTGTCATGGGAAAAATCCAAAAACTTCAATGTGGGGTTGGATTTTGCAGTACTTAACAGTCGCCTGCATGGATCCATTGACTATTATATCAAAAACTCTGATGAACTGTTATTGGAAAAACCTTTAGCCGGTTCTACGGGGTTGGACATAATTATGTCTAATTTGGGTGGTATGCGCAACTCTGGTATAGAAGTAGATTTGCATTCCCTGAATATTCAAGCCGGAGACTTTAATTGGGGAACCGACTTCAATATCTCTTTTAACAAGAATGAAATCACTTCTTATCCCGAAGAACAGGAAGTTGTTGGTACAAAAGTTCGTACGGTAGGCTACAGCCTTTATGAATTTTACATGCAAGAATGGGCCGGAGTAGATAAAGAAACCGGTGCTCCACTTTGGTATAAAGACGTAAAAGATGATAAAGGTAATCCGACAGGTGAAAGAACTACCACTTCAACTTACTCTACTGCAGACAAATACAAACTTGGTTCTGCACTTCCCAATGTATTTGGAGGTTTGAATAACACATTTACATTTAAAGGATTAGACCTTTCATTCCTCTTTACTTATAGTTTTGGAGGAAAGATATATGATGCGTACGAAGCCAATTTGCTGAATGATGGTAACAACAACGGTTATCAAGCCATCAAAGATCAAGCGAATTATTGGACAAAAGAGAATCCAAACGCTCCGAATCCTGCATTCTTGCCCAATAACACTTCAAGTTCTCATTCTACATCAAGCCGCTATTTGCACGATGCAGATTTCATTAAATTTAAAAATATCAACTTAGGTTATACTCTACCAAAAAAATGGACACAGAAGATACAGTTGGAGACAGTACGTTTCTTTGGAAGTCTGGAGAATATCTGTGTATGGAACTTGGATGGTAGTTTCAAAGGTTACGATGTGGAATTGGGAGGTGTAACCGGAGTATTGGACGGTGCAGGTACGGTTCCATTGCCTCGTACAATCTTATTTGGTATAAATGTTGGTTTCTAATTTAAAATTGAGATTACGATGAATAGAATAAAGCAAACTATAATAGCACTTGCAATAGGTCTTAGCTTGGCAAATTGCGGTGATGATTTTTTGGATACTACTTCTTCGGACCAAATGTCCGATTCTAACACCTTTACTACGATAGACGGTGCGCAGCAAGTGTTGACCGGTGCTTATGACTGGTTGACCAATGGCTGGTTGGCTCATATGACCAACCAATATATTTTCTTCTTGCCTGACATTATGGGAGATGACGCATTGGTGACACCTGACCCCAACTACAATTATGGACGTTTTGTGTCTCCTTATCAATATACAGTTTCTCCAGGAAGTACCTATACTGATGACCCGTGGAAGGGATGTTACAGTATCATAGATAATACGAATGCCATTTTGGATAATATCGGAAACCTGGCAGAAAGTGCAGAGCGTAACAGAATTGAAGGTGAAGCGCTATCTCTAAGAGCTTATACTTATCATTTCTTAGTAAGAATGTATGCCAAACCTGTAAACAAGTACCCGGATAATCCGAGCATAATTTTACGTATTTCTTCTGGAACAGAAGACCTTCCTCGTGCTACAGTAAAAGATGTTTATAATCAGCTTGTCGTTGACATGGAAAAAGCATGTGGATTGTTGGACCAACATTCTTCTTCATCCAAGGCATATATCGGTGCGAATGCTGCTCATGGAATTCTTGCACGTTTGTATTTGGATTTAGGTGA
This sequence comes from Bacteroides sp. AM32-11AC, assembly GCF_003603515.1. Taxonomy (NCBI): domain Bacteria; kingdom Pseudomonadati; phylum Bacteroidota; class Bacteroidia; order Bacteroidales; family Bacteroidaceae; genus Bacteroides; species Bacteroides sp. AM32-11AC. The sequence goes on from NZ_QTNH01000009.1 coordinate 13,220, forward strand.
TGAAACAAATGGTATCAAACATGCCAATGCTGCATTGAAAGGTGTTAATTTGATGAATACGGCAGTTTACACAGCTGATTTCTGTGAAGTTAACTCAGAAACACTTTGGGCTTTCGAATGTCCAACTGATGATAATCAATTCTATCTTTCATTACCCTCTTTCTGGTATTTGTGTGGAGATGATTATGAAGATGCTGTTATTGGTTATAGCTCATTACGAGTTTCAAAGGCTTTGATTAATCTAATGGAAGATAAAGATATACGCAAAACTCAGTTCCCGAAAGATTCTGAAACAAACGATTATATCAGTGAAACAGGATACTTGACAACAAAGATTCATAGTCGTAACAATGAAATGGGACAAGGCTCTTTCAATATGCTGCGTGGTTCTGAGATGTATCTTATTATTGCTGAATTAGCTGCTGACAAACAGCATTATGATGTGGCTAAAGAAGCATTAAATGTTGTTCGGATAGCTCGTGGATTGGATAAATATAGTGGAACGGATGCCGGTTTAGCAGATGAGATACAACAAGAAAGAAGGCGTGAATTATTTGCAGAGGGACATCGCCTATTCGACATGAAACGTAGAGGTTTAGCATTGACAAGAACTGGAGTTGACGGACACGATTTGTGGACCAGTCAATTAGACCTTCCTGCTGGTTCTGATAGATTTGAATTACCTATTCCGCAAGCAGAGATTGATGCTAATGGAGAACTGACAAATAATGATCAGAATCCTGCTTATAAATAAGTCTGTAAGAAGGAGTATATCTGATTTATGAACTTTCAAAACATCTCTATTTGATAGGGTGTTTTCTAAATAAAGTGTTTTAAAAGCCGTTCACTGTGAAGTAAGCGGCTTTTGTTATTCTATCTTTTCCACTTTATTTCTGCAACAATCATTTCCAAATAGGACGTATAGAAATCTGCTGCCGGGGATTAACGGTTATTTCTTCCTCGTCTTCCAAAGTAATAATTATGCCTTTAGATAATTGATAGTTGTCGTACCAAGTAAGTATCTTCCACAAATCCTATATATGATTTTATCGTGTCCGGACTTTTAACATCGACAGCCTTAGTTACAGAATTGTACGCAAAGCGATGAGTAGCGTTACTTGCCAAATAATACATCATCTCTCCAAGCTGCCTTTCATTGCTTATCTTGTTTCGCACCACTACATCCTTATAAATGATGTCGGTATAGAGTGAAAGCAAGTAGTTATCATTATCTGACTGAATGTATTGAGGAAAGCTTCCTACTCCTAGGTATTTTTGTATTTCACTAAGGAGTAGCACCTTGCCTTCTGCAGCATAAAATGTATCTTGTTTTATTGCTACTTGCTCTAGTTTCAGGAATTCATGGAAAGAAAAAGGATAAAGTTCCATAGTGACATATCTGCCAGTAAAAAAAGTGCCCAACTCTTTACTAAGTAGATTGGCATTACTGCCGGCAACAAACACCTTGCTCGTTTCTCTGCTCATAAATAACTTAGCGTAATAGACTTTTATCCACACAATCTTCCTCTCTTTATATATATTGCTAATATACAAAAAATTATGATATAAATAGAGAAACTTTCGATTGCCAATAGAAAGTTTTGTAACAAAGGAACCTATTTTTTTATATGGAATTGCAAATTAAATTATGAACAGCATCTGAATGAAACAGATTACAACGATGAGTTAAACCTTGGGAGGGAATAATTCCACCGGAGTTGTTTGGAAAATAAAGTGTTTTTGATAGAAGTTGTCAAAATGTGAACTGCACAACCTCATTTTTTATTCTAGACTCTCGCAACAACAATCAACTTTTAAAAAACAATAACTATCAATTATCCATAATCTTATAAAAATATTGTATGTTTGCAATTAGATAAATGCATGAATATGGATTCTAAAAAACAACTCTACATCATTAGTGGTTGTAATGGTGCTGGTAAGACTACGGCATCTTATACTGTGTTGCCGGATGTTCTGGAATGCAAGGAGTTTGTCAATGCGGATGAAATAGCTCGTGGATTATCTCCTTTTAATCCCGAAAGTATGGCCACTGAAGCCGGACGGTTGATGTTGCAAAGAATCAATGAATTGCTGAAAAATCAACAAAACTTTTCTATAGAAACCACACTTGCCACAAGATCTTACACTCGCCTTGTCCATCGTGCACAAGAACAAGGATATAAAGTCAATTTAATATATTTCTGGCTGAGTTCGCCCGACTTGGCTATTCAGCGTGTAGCCCAACGTGTACGTAATGGTGGACACGACATTCCCAAAGAGGTTGTGCTCCGGCGTTATCAAGCAGGTATTGATAACTTTTTCAATATTTATATGCCTTGTGTGGACTATTGGCTATTGGCAGATAATAGCGAAACACCCCGTATAATTGTTGCTGAAGGTGGACGAGGAATGGAAATGCATATACATCACATTGAACGATTTAATAAAATACAAAGTTATGTCAGAGAATGAACGAAAAGAACTAAGCGAAAAGTTACATTTCGGTTTGGCATTAGCCGAACGTCGTATGCTTGAAGAAAAAGCATTGCGCAATGAATGCATTATACAAGGCTTGCCCAATGGAGAGATTAAAAGTGTACCGGCACGTATCATACTGCGTAGACTTTATGGAGAAGAGCTGAAACGATAGAAATATCCTCTCTTCAATAAACAGCAAACCTGAATTGTCTGCACGACACGAGAGCCAGTGCGGATTACAAAAGTACATTCTTTATTCCCCTGAATTATAATAAAAAATATATCCACTCAGTCTTCGTTATTCTATGTGGACTATATTCTCTTACAAGAAAATTTCCTCATTACGTTTTTGACATGCTCCAAACAGTAGTTTTTCATAGCTATAGAATTCTTTACTCCAATTACTTTGTATTTGGAATAATCTCCATTTATAAGATAGAGACAATTACATGGTGTTCTATGCATAAAATGGATAAATAGGTAGGATAGTGTTTATGTAACCATTATAAATTCAATAGTATTTTACATAAGGGTTTACATTCTCATAGATGGAATAAACAACACGAGTAAATAATTGACAAAAAGTAACTAAATGATAGATATTGACAAAGCCCTTCTAGTTTTTGAGAAAAAAGATCCTGACGTTATGATTATAGCACATCAGTATAGAATTAAACTCCTTCAAATCAGGATATTACCATTACAAATAGTATCATATAAGTAGATTGTCATTTACAGTGGATATGTATAGAGTATCTTCTCTAGAGGAATACTTTATTTCAGGAGCTCTTTTTATTTATTTTATATTGCTTATTATCAACAATATAGACATAATGTAGTTCCGCGAAAACTCTGGTAATTTCTTATATTGGTATGCAGACGCAGGAAGTGGCGATTAAGCCGAGTGTAAAGGTGACAATGAGAAGCAATGCAGAAGCTTTGGATGAGGTTGTGGTAGTGGCATACGGTACTGCTAAAAAAGAATCGTTGACCGGTTCTATCTCGGTGGTTGACAATAAGAAAATAGAGAAGCGCATCACAACCAGCGTAACCGGTGCACTTGAAGGTGCCGCACCGGGTGTACAAGTGAACAATACATATGGTGAACCCGGTTCTGCCCCCAGCATCCGTATCCGTGGTTTTGGTACATTGGTTTCAGGTGCTTCAGATCCTCTGTATGTAGTGGACGGAGTCCCTTTCGATGGAAACATGGCCGAACTAAACTCTAATGATATTGAAAGCATGTCCATCTTGAAAGATGCTGCTTCGGCTGCATTATACGGTAACCGTGCTGCCAACGGTGTTGTCATCATTACAACCAAGAGCGGACGAAACACTCACAAACCGAGTATTACGCTGCAAATGAATCAAGGTATGTATAACAGAGGTATTCCCGAGTACGACCGTCTGGATGCAGACCGCTGGATGGAAGCTACCTGGATGGCCAAGAAGAATGCCATGATGAGCAATGCCGGCATGTCGGCAAGCGATGCTGCCGCATATGCCACGGGACACGTGGTTAGTGAATCTATCGGTCGTAATATCTACAATGCCGCTGGTGATAAGTTGTTTGACAATAACGGAAAACTGATTGCCACTCGCCTGGCTGGCTATGACGACTTGGACTGGCAGAATGCCATCGAACGCACGGGACACCGTCAGGAATACAATCTTTCCGCCGCCACTTCGGGAGAGAAATACAACGTGTATTCTTCCATAGGCTACTTGAATGAGAAAGGATATGTAAAAGCCACAGGTTACGAACGTTTCTCCGGGCGTATCAACACTACTTATACACCTAACAAGTGGTTCAAGGGTGGCGTGAACCTGACTGGCTCGTGGACCAAGCGTGACTATAACAGTAATGCCAGTGGCAACTATTACGCCAATCCGTTCTACATTACTCGTTATATGGCTCCAGTCTATCCGTTGTTTATGCACAATGCCGACGGTACATACCAACTGGATGCCGATGGTAACAAAATTTATGACACCACTTCATCTTATCTGAGTAACCGCAACATCGCTTACGAAATGTTGTATAATAAGCAGGAAAGTGTGCGCAACGTATTGGGCGGACAAGCTTTTGCCACCATCTCGTTGCCGTATGGACTTTCATTAACTGTAAAAGGTGACCTGAACAACAGCACTTCGAACAATAAGAAATATGACAATCCCGAAATTGGAGACGGTGCTACGAATGGCGGTCGTTTGACAAGTTATGCCTACCAATACAAGACTGTAACCTTGCAGGAAATTCTGAGCTGGAACTATCAATTTAATCAGGTACACAACGTGGAAGCTATGGTGGCTCACGAGAACTATAGTTGGGAGCGCAAGTACACTTCCGGAATGAACACCGGTATGGCTGTAGACGGAAACCTTACTATGGGCAATTTCCTTAACAACTCTTATTTTTCCGGAAGTGATGATGAGGACAAGACGGAGTCTTATCTGGCACGCGTAAAGTATAATTATGACAACCGTTATTTCGTAGAAGGTTCGTTCCGTCGTGACGGTTCCTCACGCTTCCACAAGGACAATCGCTGGGGTAACTTCTATTCTGTTGGTGCCAGCTGGAACATGAAACAAGAAGCTTTCTTGCAAGATGTAGATTGGGTGGATGCCTTGAAGTTGCGCGCGTCCTATGGTGAAGTCGGTAACAATATGGGCGTAAGCCTTTATGGTCACATGGCTCTTTATACCATTGACAAGAACGGTGGTGAAGCCGCTTTGGTAAAACAATCACTTTCAGCACCGGACATCAAGTGGGAAACTACACAGACGGTGGATGTTGCCGTAGAGGGGCGTCTGTTCAACCGTCTGAACTTCCAAATAGGCTATTTCGACAAACGTTCCAAAGACCTGCTGTTTGAGGTACGCCTACCGCTTTCTGCCGGTTCTTATCCTTGGGTTGCCGATACTGCCCCGATGAACCTGACGCAATACAAGAATATCGGTACCGTATCCAACCGTGGCTGGGAAATCTCTTTGAATGCCGATGTCATCAACAACAATGACTGGAAATGGAACATCGGCGCAGACGCTACTTTCCTGAAGAATAAAATCGTGAAACTGCCCGATGGAAAGGACATCTTGCATGGTATGCAAAACTACTCCGAAGGACACTCCATCTACGAATGGTACACTTACCACTTCGAAGGTGTGGACCAGATGACCGGTACTTCTCTCTATACACTGGATCCGGACAAGAAAGCCGCCGCCCAAGAAGCCGGTGCATTGACTACCATCAACGGTACGGACTATGCTACCGCGACTTCATACGCCAAACGTGACTGGGCCGGCAGTGCACTTCCTACGGTTTACGGTTCTATCAGCTCAGCTCTTTCTTGGAAAAACTGGGATTTGAACATGCTGTTTACTTATTCTTTAGGCGGTAAAACATACGATGGCAGTTATGCCAGCTTGATGGGTGTGTCTGAATCCGGTGCTGCCGGCAGCGCTTACCACAAGGACATCCTGACTTCTTGGAAAGAAGTTCCTGCGGGAATGACAGAAACTTCTGCCAATCGCATTGATCCGAACGGAACTCCGCGCGCCGACTTTTACAAATCGTCCGACCTGAATGCCACCAGCGACCGTTGGCTGACAAGCTCTTCTTACTTCGTATTCAAGAACCTGAACCTCTCCTACAGCTTGCCCAAGCGTTGGCTGAAAAGTGTAGGTATAGAAGGCCTTTCGCTGACTGCCGGTGTAGAGAACCTTTTTACATTGACTTCACGCAAAGGATTGAATCCGCAGTATTCCTTCAACGGAGGTTCGGACGATACGTATGTGACAGCCCGTGTTTATAACTTCGGACTGACTGTGAAATTCTAAAGGTATAACCATATAATTTGTATTAGAAATGAAAAAGATTATCAATAAATTGTTCGCAGGAAGCCTATTGGCAGGTATGATGCTGGTGTCTTCTTGCGCCGGTGACTATCTGGATACAGCACCTACAGACTCAACCGGAGCAACCGATGCCGTAGGTACCACGGCCAATGCCATGAAGGCATTGAACGGTATCGCCAAAATCATGACAACACAACACTCCTATTTTGGAGGTGGATTTGCTGGTGAGAACAACATAATGATTCAGTATGAAAGCTACCCGAGTGAAAATTACAATTACAACCTCTACGCATCCGGTTGGTCTCCTATCTTCAATCAAGAGTTCCACACACGTGCCAACTCCATTTACGATGCTTACGCATGGTATTACTATTATACCATAGCAGGTAATGCCAACACCATTCTTGCCAATATAGACAATGCCGAAGGTACGGAAGCGGAAAGGGATTTTGTCAAGGCATCTGCACTGACTTTTCGTGCATACGCTTTCGAAAAACTGGTACACTATTATTGCTGGCGCTGGCAAGATTCCAACAATGGTGCTTCGCAGGGGATAGTACTTCGTTTGGACGAATCTACCGGTGGACAAGGTTATGCCACATTAGCTGAAACATACGCACAGATTTATAAAGATTTGGATGAAGCCATCATGCTGTTTGAGCAAAGCGGTATGGACCGTAATGCCTCACAAGTATGGATGCCGAACATCAATGTGGCACATGCCATCTACGCCCGTGCCGCTCTTACCAAGCAAGATTATACCAAAGCATTGACAGAAGCCAAGCTGGCTCGTCAGAACTACCCACTTATGAGCAATGCGGAATATCATGCAGGGTTCTGTAATCCGACTAGTGAATGGATTTTCGGAAGTTTTGGTAGCTCACAAGAGAATAATTGGTATTGGAGTTATGGTACTCAATATGCATGTAACGGATATTATGCGAGCACTCAACAGACCGGTGCAGGCTCTATCGGTCGTGAACTGATTAATCGCATTCCCAACGACGATGCTCGTAAGGCACTGTTCCTAACCGAAGACAAATTCCCCGGCTATAACTTCAATGACGGTTCAGCCATGGATTTAGGCTACGGCATTCTTGGAATGGGAGATGATGAGAAAAAAGCAGATGCTCTTTGGGAAGAAGCAGCTGCCTATTGCCAGAAAATGGCGGTCAGTGGCCTGGAAGCCCCTTATCAGGCTGGTTATATGTATCTGGGGGGACAACTGAAGTTTTATGTATTCGACACTCCGGGCGTCAGCTACCTGCCTTTCATCCGTTCATCGGAAATGGTATTGGTAGAGGCAGAGGCTAATTATTTCTTGAATGACGAGACTGCTGCTCGTGCCGCACTGGTAGAACTGAATGCCACTTCCGGACGTAATCCTGAATACACTTGCGACAAGAGTGGCGAAGCTCTTTGGAATGAAATTATGGACTATCGCGAATTGGAACTCTGGGGTGAAGGTTTTGCATGGAGCGACTACAAGAGATGGAACCGCGACATAGTCCGTCACAGTTTTGCCGAAGGTGGTAATGCTCACATTTCCGTTGCAAAAACCATTCCTGCCTCCGGTGTCAACAAATGGACATGGGATGTACCTTTGAATGAAACTGATTACAACGATGAGTTGAATCTTGGAGGAAAATAATTCTACCGGAATTATTCTATAAATAAAGTGTTTTTTGAGAGAGGGGATGCTATAAAGCATTCCCTCTGTTATTAGAGGAGAACAATAAAAGCGTTTCCACACTATTCTCAGGATATTTGCCTGCCATTTGGTATTCATCAATGATCACTAGAGGGGAGGGCTATCTATATAGCGCAAGTGGGAAAGGCAAGTACTTTGCTCCACCTCAATTCGTAAAACGTACTTTGGTAAACAGATATTTCATCAAGAAGAAAATAAGGATAGATGATATGTGAGAAATGTGGAGTTCTCAAAAGAGTCCTGTACTTCTCATACCTGCGGAACAATCAACTTTTAAAAAACAATAACTATCAATTATCCATAATCTTATAAAAATATCGTATGTGTGCAATTAGATAAATGCATGAATATGGATTCTAAAAAACAGCTCTACATCATTAGTGGTTGTAATGGTGCTGGTAAGACTACGGCATCTTACACTGTGCTACCGGATGTTCTGGAATGCAAGGAGTTTGTTAATGCAGATGAAATAGCTCGTGGATTATCTCCTTTCAATCCCGAAAGTATGGCTATTGAAGCCGGACGGTTGATGTTACAAAGGATTAATGAATTGCTGAGAAATCAACAAAACTTTTCTATAGAAACCACACTTGCCACAAGAACTTACACCCGCCTTGTCCATCGTGCGCAAGAGCAAGGATATAAAGTCAATTTAATATATTTCTGGTTGAGTTCGCCCGACTTGGCTATTCAGCGTGTAGCCCAACGTGTACGTAATGGTGGGCACGACATTCCCAAAGAGGTTGTGATTCGGCGTTATCAAGCAGGTATCAATAACTTTTTCAATATTTATATGCCCTGTGTGGACTATTGGCTATTGGCAGATAATAGCGAGACACCCCGTATTATTGTTGCTGAAGGCGGACGGGGGATGGAGATGCATATACATCATATTGAACGATTTAATAAAATACAAAGTTATGTCAGAGAATGAACGAAAAGAACTAAGCGAAAAGTTACATTTCGGTTTGGCATTAGCCGAACGTCGTATGCTTGAAGAAAAAGCATTGCGCAATGAATGCATTATACAAGGCTTGCCCAATGGAGAAATTAAAAGTGTACCTGCACGTATCATGCTGCGTAAACTTTATGGAGAAGAACTGAAACAATAGGAGTATCCTTTCTTCAATAAGCAGCAAACCTGGATTGCCCGCACGATATGAGAGCTAGAGTGGGTCACAAAAGCATATTCTGCATTTCCTGATTATGATAAAAATATCTCCACCCAAGCGACGTAATTTCATGTAGACTATATTTTCTCATAATAGGTATTCCTCATCAGAAAAATATAATCCCAAACAAGAAACCAAAAACATTGTTTACTACATAAATCTTTGGGGAATTAAAGAACTAAACCTTGACTGAACAATCGTTTTTCCATCCGAAAAGGGCAGGTTTACATTTTTGACATACTTCCAATAGTAGTTTTTCGCAGTTACAGAGTTCTTTACTTCAATTACTTTTGTATTTGGAATAAACAAACGGATATCTCCATTTAAAATAAGGACAATTGCATAGTGTTCTATGCATAAAATGGATAAATGGGTAAGATGGTATCTATGTAACCTTTATAATTTCAATAATATTTTATATAATGCTTTACGTTTTCATGGATGTAACAAACAATACAAGTAAATAATTGACAAAAAACAACTAAACGATAGATGTTGACATAAGCATTCATTCTTAAAAAAAAAGAAATCCTAACGTTATGATTATAACATATTAGTACAGAATCAGACTATTATAAATCAGCACATTACTATTACAAATAGTATCATATAAGTAGATTGTCATGTATAGTGAACATGTATAGAGTATCTCCCAAAGGGGAACACTTCCTTTTGAAACTTTCTTGAATTATTGTACCTCCTTTATTACCAACAAGATACACATATTGTAGTTCCGCGAAAACTCTGGTGATTTCGTTTGTTGGTATGCAAACCC
>NZ_QTNH01000009.1:23226-227634 GCF_003603515.1 Bacteroides sp. AM32-11AC
AGTTCCGCGAAAACTCTGGTGATTTCGTACATTGGTATGCAGACTCAAGAGGTTGATATTAAGCCGAATATAAAAGTATTCATGCGTTCCGATTCTGAGATGCTTGATGAGGTAATGGTAGTAGCTTACGGTACAGCAAAGAAGTCCGCTTTTACTGGTTCAGCCTCTGTGATCAAGTCTGAGACATTGGAGAAACGTCAGGTCTCCAACTTATCGAATGCACTTTCCGGTACTGTATCTGGTGTACAGACACAAAGTACAAACGGCCAGCCGGGTACGAGTGCGACAGTTCGTATTCGCGGTATCGGTTCTATGTATGCCAGCAACAATCCTCTGTATGTAGTGGATGGTATTCCTTATGAAGGAGATATCTCCGCTGTCAATTCACAAGATATTGAATCAATGACCGTATTGAAAGATGCTGCAGCTGCTGCCTTGTATGGTGCACGTGGTGCAAACGGTGTTATTTTGGTTACTACAAAGAAAGGTAAGAGCGGTGATACGCAGATTTCTTTAGACGCCCGTTGGGGAGTCAACTCCCGCTTAGTGAAAAACTATGATGTATTGCAGAATGCAAATACCTATATGGAGACTGCATATTCTGCTTTGTATAACGGATACTTATATAATAGCGGATATACAGCAGAACGGGCTTATCAATTGGCCAATACAGACTTGTTCCCAAAGCTGGGCTACCAAGTTTATACCATACCTGATGGACAATATCTTATTGGTCGGAACGGCAAGTTGAACCCTTATGCAGCTCTGGGATATAGTGACGGTGACTATTATTATACACCGGACAACTGGTCTGATGAGATGTTCCAAAGTAATTTGCGTCAAGAGTATAATCTTAGTGTTTCTGGTGGTTCGGACAAATTAAGCTACTATCTGTCTGCCAGTTATTTGAATGATGAAGGTATTATTGAAAATTCAGGTTTCGAACGTATCTCCACTCGTATGAACGTGGATTATCAGGCTAAAAAGTGGTTGAAGCTCGGAGTTAATCTTAGCTATTCAAATGTAACAAGCCGTTCACCGGGCGATCAGGATACCGACGCCGCTACTTCTTCCGGTAATGCGTTCTTTGTTGGTAACTTTATTGCACCAATTTATCCGATGTATGTACGTAATGCAGACGGTAGTTTTAAATATAATACCAATACCGGTTATCATGTATATGATTATGGTGATGGTGAAAGTACAAATTTTACTCGTAACTTCATGAGTATGTCTAATCCTATGAGTGGTTTCCTTTATGATACAGAGAAATATTTGATGGATATTTTGAATGGAAAGTGGTATGCTAAGGTTGATATTATCGATGGTTTGTCTTTGACTGCTTCATTGGGTTTGCATATTGACAATACACGCCAACATAGTGTGGGTAACAAATATTATGGTCAGTCGGCTTCTTATGGTGGTTCTGTTATGCAGTATTCCTCACGCGTTTATTCGCTTGACCAACAATATTTGTTGAATTACAAAAAGTCATTCGGTAACCATAACTTAGATATTTTGGCAGGTTATGAAAGCATGGACTTCAATACAGAGAGCCACTATATTTTAGGATATAACATGTATAGTGATAATAACTGGACAGCTTCCAATATTATCGACCGTAAGAATGGTTCTGGTAGTTACAATGAATATGCCACAATCGGTATCATTACACGTGCCAGCTATGATTTCAATGAGAAGTATTATGGTAGTGTTTCTTATCGTCGCGATGCTTCCTCCCGTTTCCATCCGGATAACCGTTGGGGTAACTTCTGGAGTGTGAGTGCAGCATGGGATATGGCGAAAGAAAACTTTATCAGCCAATATGATTGGATTAATATGCTGAAGCTAAAGGCTTCTTTCGGTCAGCAGGGTAATGACAACCTCTATTATAAGGGATATACAAACTACTATCCGTATCAGGATCAGTTTACGGTAAGTGGGTCCGACGGCGTTTTCTCTGATGGCGTGCTTTACTATAAGGGAAATAAAGACATCACATGGGAAACATCCAATTCATTCAATGTGGGCGTGGACTTCGCCCTTTTGGGAGGACGTATTGACGGTACAATTGAATACTTCAACAGACAGACTAAGGACATGTTGTATTACAAACCGGTGGCAATGTCCAACGGTTATACCCAATTCCCTATGAATCTCGGTTCGGTGCGCAATTCCGGTGTTGAGATTGAATTGAACTATACTCCAATTGAAAACAATAATTTGAAGTGGGTGATTAATTGGAATGGAACATTGATGAAAAACAAGATACTTGAATTGCATCCGGATTTGAAGGGAGAGATGATTAGTGGTTCTTACATTTATCGTGAAGGTGAATCTCTATATCAGATGTATCTGACAAAATATGCTGGAGTAGACCCTGATAGTGGTGAAGCACAGTATTGGGCAAAGGGTGAGGATGGTGTAGAATACAAGACGTGGGACTGGTCTGCTGCCTACAATTCCAACAGACAAGCTTCCGGTGACCTGCTGCCCACTATCTATGGTGGTGTCGGCACTACATTGGAGTTCCGTGGTTTTGATTTCTCTATCCAGTGTGCTTATCAGCTGGGTGGTACCATTTATGATAGTGGCTATCAAGCTTTCATGCATGGCGGTGATTCTCATTATATGGGATATAACTGGCACAAGGACATCTTGAACGCATGGACACCGGAGAATAAAAATACCAATATTCCGCGTGTAGATGCCATTGACAAGTATACCAATTCTTCATCAGACCGTTGGTTGACAAGTTCTGATTATTTCTCTATCAATAACATCACCCTGGGTTATACTTTACCTAAGAGATGGTTGAGAAGTCTGGGTATCGGAAGTTTGCGTATTTACGGTGCGGCTGACAATGTGGCTCTTTTTTCTGCTCGTAGAGGTCTTGACCCACGTATGAGCTACACTACAGCTTCCACGGATAGATATACGCCTATACGTACTATTTCTGGTGGTTTGAAAGTAACATTCTGATAATAGTTCAATAATAAAAATAGAAAGAATATGAAGAAATTATATAAAATAACCCCGTATGTTATGCTTGGTTTGATGGTAACCGGATGTACAGATCTGGATACGGAACCGCTGAGCTCGACCATTACATCCGACCAAAAGGAGGAAGTTGTTGAATCCGATCCTTCCAGGCTGGAAGCAAGTGTAGCAGCTGTGGCTGCGAATTTCACCCAATATGCCAAAATCTACACAGAAGACGACAATGTACATAGTGATATAGGTTTTCCTACTATCATGCTGGCTACAGAGTCAAGAGGTACGGACATGATTTCGGATATCACGGGCTATAACTGGTATTCCAATTCAGCCAATTACAGTGACTGTTTGAATACAAGCACAGCTACCATTGAATTCTGGGGAACACTGTATAATCAGATTTACACGGCCAACAATGTAATCGGTACCGTAGATAATGCAACAGAGGATCCGACATTGCAGTACTATTTGGCACAAGCACTGGCAATCCGTGCTTTTGACTATTTTACATTGGTACAGTTGTATCAATTCAACTACAAGGGGCATGAGAGTGCTATGGGCCTGCCTTTGATTACAGAGCAGAACGCAGCAGAAGTCGCTGCCAATGGGTGTACCCGTTCTACTGTACAAGAAACTTATGATTTTATCTTGACAGACTTAAATAAGGCTATTGAGTTGCTGACAGCTACTACAAAAGAACGTGCTGACAAGCGTTATGTCAGTCTTGATGTCGCATACGGTATTCGTGCACGTGTTTATTTGGCAATGCATAACTATGCTGAAGCTCTGAAGGATGCGGAATCTGCACTTGCCAACACGGCTTCTACTCCGTATTCACGTTCGGATGTAAGTAAACCTTCATTTATCAATATTGAAGATAACTCATGGATGTGGGGTATTCTGATTACAGAGCAAGACCGTGTGAGTACAACCGGTATCTGTAATTTCCCTTCACATATGGGGTCTTTGAATTATGGTTATGCTTCAGTAGGCGCATGGCGTAGAATCAGTCCTAAACTGTACGACCAGATACCAGCAAGTGATGTCCGCAAAGGCTGGTTCTTGAATAGTGAAGGCATATCTGCTAATTTGCCGGCTGCTGCCCAGACATACATTACCGGTAAAAAGGCACCCGCTTATACACAAGTGAAGTATGGAGTACTGAATGATCAATGGGGAACTGACAACAATGCTACGGATGTAATACTGATGCGTGTTGAGGAGATGTATCTTATCAAGGCAGAGGCACAGGCTATGAGTGGTAACGTTAGTGGTGGTGTATCTACTCTTAACTCTTTTGTCACCACGTATCGTGATCCCTCTTATAAGTGTGCCGCTACTACACCGGAGGCGGCGCAAGAAGCTGTTTGGCAACAACGTCGTCTTGAATTCTGGGGAGAAGGTATGGCATATTTCGATATCATGCGTCTGAATAAAGGCGTTAACCGTTTGGGATGTGGTTTCCCGACTACTGCCGTATTTAATATTGCAGCAGGTGATCCGATTCAGATTTACAGTATTCCTAATAAAGAAGTACAATATAATCCGTTGTTGGAGAACAATCCGTTGGTTTCAGCACCGGCACCAATACCTGATGTGGAATAAAGAATAAATTAACTATTAAAAATACGGAATATGAAATATATAAATAAGATACTTAATCTATTTGTCATCGCGCTGATAGCTACATCTTGTGATCCTGATGCAGAAAGTTATACTTTGGGAGAACTGGAAGACGGTAACCAAGGTATCTGCTTTGTGGGCAATTACACCCAAACAGTGGAAGTAGAGCCAGGAATCACCTCTTTTGAGGTGACACTTACACGTGCATTGACAGATGCTGCAGGCACTGTTGACGTTACTGTAGTTAATAATGAAGAAAATGTGTTTGTATGTCCTTCTACGGTATCATTTGCGGCTGGAGAAAAAACTGCAAAACTGACTGTTGAAGTACCATCGGCTGCAGAGGGTATTACTTATAATTTGCAGTTGGCTTTGAGTGGAGATGATGTTAGCAATTACTCTTCCGGTTACCATGAGATTTCTGTGAATTTCGCTATTCTGAAATGGGAGTCTATTGGTACCGGGTATTATTTGGATGGTACAGTTTCTAATTTCTTCGGTGTAGATTCGTCTCTTCCTTTGGCGGTGGAAATTGAAAAGACCACGACCGCTACCAGTACACGTTTCCGCTTTGACAGCCCGTTTGCTAAAGTAGCTACTGCACAAGATGAGGTTGGAGGTTTCAATGGTTATCCTTTTAATGAGGAGGGTGACGTTGTTCCCGGTGAATATGTTTTCATTATTGATGTAACTAAGTCGGGCGCTTCCTTGAAACCGGTTCAATATGGCATGGACTGGGGGTATGGCATGTTTAGCGGTGGCTCTGTCTATGGTAACTTGTCTACCAATATAGCCTCTTATCCTTTGGGCGTTTATAATGAAAAGGCCGGTAGCATTACCTTCCCGGCTAATTCGTTGTACGTAAGTATGGCTGGTTATCAGGAGGGTGGTAAATATCCCTGCTCTAATCCATCTTATCTGTACTTAAGTGCAGAGGCATATCTTAATTCTTTGGAGACAGAGTAACCTAAAAATAAAAAAATGCACATTAAAAAAAGCCGGTTCACACAAGGAATCGGCTTTTTACTTTAAATACCGGTTCATAAAGATTGAATCGTTGATTTATAATTTTTCCTTATCTTCCGCTAACAGAAAGTTTCGCAGTGAAATCTGTTTGATTCCTTTATAATTTCCCCCACTCTGCATTTCATCCATTGTAACTACATATTTGGGGTAATTGTCTGCTATTTCCAAAAGATTGCCGAATTCTCGCTGAACAGTGGCATCATCGGGAAGCATATACGCTACTTGGATATAGACTTTATGGTCGTCTTTGGAAGCAATGAAATCAATTTCCTTATTTCCACTCTTTCCGACATATACTTCATATCCATATCTTAACAAATCAATGCATACTATATTTTCCATTAACTTGTTGATGTCTTTTCGAAAATCGAAATGCTGTATGGAATTGTGTAATCCCAAATCTTCAAAATAATATTTCTCACCAATCTCAAAGATTTTCATTCCTTGGATTTCTGCTCGTTGAATTTTGTAAATAAAGAAACTATTGCACAGTGCCTTTAGATAGTTCAGAATTGTCTGCGTAGGAATGTTGACGTGTTGCGACTTTAAATATTTACTAATATTCTGGGCAGAAAAAAGAGAACCGGTATTATCTATCAGATAAGCTACGAGATTTTCCAAAAAAGAAACATTTCGGATTGATTCACGTGCGACCACATCTTTTAGTAGGATAGTAGAATAAACGTTTCTCAAATACTCGAATATGATATTCTTGTCCATTGTTAGATTATGAATGTAGGGCATACCTCCGAATGTAAGATAGAGTTTTAGACTTTCGGTGGAGTCTTGGCATTGATTGAAAGTTAAGAATTCCCCATAGCTAAGTGAATGAATGGGAAATTCTATGTATCTTCCTGCCAATTGAGTAGCAAGTTCACTGGATAGCATTTTAGCATTACTTCCGGTGCAATAGATATCGCATTTATTTTCATTCAATAAACTCCGCAGACACAATTGGAATTCTTCAATCTCTTGGATTTCATCTACAAAGAGATAGTTATGATTATGCCCAATAACCTTCTTTAAAACATACTGATAAAGATCCATGTAGTTCCTAATTTCCGTGAAGGAAAGTTGCTCTTTATCTACAAAAATAATGTTGGCTTCCGGTATGTTTTTCTTTATGATATCTGATATCTGTAAAAGAATGTAGCTTTTACCTATCCTACGTTGGCCGGTTATTACTTTTATTATATTTTTATCAATAAACGGTTCAATTCTCTTTATGTATAAAGGACGGGAGATATAATTTTTCATATTCAAACATGATTTAGTTTATATACAAAGATATAAAATATTTCAATTATAATTGAATCTTACCGTATATATTATATATTCATCAATTATAAATAACATATGTAAAGCAAATATTTCTCAACAAAAAAATATTTTGGAACTTTCATGGATAAAATTTATCTTTCAAGATAAATTCCTCTATATAATCTATCGTTATTCTTGAATAAAAAACATTTATTGGGTTAATTAGTACATCACCAATTAAAAGAGTAGAATGAAATGTTACAATAACGCGCTCATTATCAGCTTTTAATTATTCAAAACGGTATGAAATGGGTACTTCGAGCCACTTACCTCCCTTTGCCATATACCTTTATAGATAATATACAATAGAATAAACTCCGTTTTATAGCAAACGTAAACAATTGTTTTTTAGCAATATACACTTATTGTAGTTCCGCGAAAACTCTGGTGATTTCTTATATTGGTATGCAGACCCAAGAAGTGGCAATAAAACCCAGCTTAAAAGTGGTGATGAAGTCTGATACTGAGATGCTTGATGAGGTAATGGTGGTTGCTTTCGGTACAGCAAAGAAGTCTGCATTTACGGGTTCGGCTAAGGTGGTTGGTACCGAAAAGCTGGAGCAGTCGCAAGTGACGAATGTTACTGATGCCTTGGCAGGTGCTGTGCCGGGTGTGACACTGACTTCCAATGACGGTGCTCCGGGTTCAAAGTCATCCATCAAGATTCGTGGTTTTAGCTCAATCAATGCAAAGAATGACCCTCTGATTATTGTGGACGGCGCTCCTTATAGCGGTGATATTAATAATATCAATCCTAACGACGTTGAGTCAATGACAGTATTGAAGGATGCGGCTTCCAATGCTCTTTACGGTGCTCGTGGTGCTAATGGTGTAATTATCATCACTACCAAAAGGGCCAATATGTCGGGAGAGGCTAAGGTGACTTTTGATGCTAAGTGGGGTGCTAACACTCGAGCGTTGCAGAAATATGAAGTGATTGACAATCCTGGCATGTACTACGAGATGCATTATCGTGCCATGAACAATTATTATAAGTCAACGGGAATGAATGACCAAGCTGCATGGCTTGAGGCAAACAAGAATCTGTTTGGCTCCAACGGTGGATTGGGATACAATGTATATACAGTTCCCGATGGGCAATTCCTCATCGGTCAGAACGGTAAACTTAATCCCAACGCCACATTGGGTAGAGTTGTGAATTATAAAGGACGTGACTATCTGCTGACTCCGGATGATTGGGAAGATGTGGGAATGCGTACCGGTCTGCGTCAGGAATACAACTTCTCGGTGAGCGCAGCCAATGAAAAGTCCTCTTTCTATGTTTCTTTAGGTTATCTTGGAAATGAGGGTATCACTGAAGGCTCTGACCTGAAACGTTTGACAGGCCGTTTGAAAGCCGACTATCAGGCAAAGAAGTGGTTGAAGATTGGTGGTAATATGGGATATGCACGTTTTGATTCTAACTCGTTGAGTAACAATGGTACCAGTTCGTCTACCGGTAATATATGGGCGTTTGTTACCCAAATGGCTCCCATCTATCCCGCCTACGTGCGCAATGCTGACGGCAGCATCATGGTGGATAATAATGGTATTGGAATGATGGACTACGGTAGTGGTATCAATGCAGGTATGCAGCGTCCTTTCATTGCTGATGCCAACCCTATTCTAGACAATAAACTAAATACCAGAAACTCTGAAGGAAATGCCATTAACGGCAACGCCTTTGTAGATATAACTCCTATAGAAGGCCTAAAGGTGACATTCAATGGTGCTTTCAACTTGGATGAGACACGTCATAGTTACGTTTACAATCCTTACTACGGGCAGTTCGACTCCACTGGCGGTACAGTGAGTAAGTATCATACACGTACTTACGATTACAACCTGCAACAACTTGTTTCTTATGCCCGTTCGTTTGGCGACAATAACTTCGATATTCTTTTAGGTCACGAATATTATGATTATCGCTACTATGAACTTGGGGCCAGCAAGTCGCAGATGTTCTCTCAAGGCAATAAGGAATTGGACGGTGCCATTATCGACGGACAAGGTGCTTCTTCCTATAAAGAGCGTCGTAACAATGAAGGTTTCTTCGGCCGTTTGCAATACAATTATGACGAACGCATCTTCGGCTCGGCTTCTTTGCGTCGTGATGCTTCCAGCCGTTTCCATCCGGACCATCGCTGGGGTACATTCTGGTCGGTAGGCGGTGCGTGGCTTATCAACAAAGAAAGCTGGTTTGATGCTTCATGGGTGCAGGAACTGAAGCTGAAGGCTTCTATTGGTTCACAAGGTAATGACAATATCGGTGACTTCCTCTATACGGATAGATTTAACATTATCAACTCTAACAACAGCCTTGGTACTTCATTTAAATCTAAGGGCACTAAAGACATCACTTGGGAAACCAACACTAACTTCAATATCGGTGCAGAGTTCCAGTTGTGGAACCGTGTAACCGGTAGCATTGAGTACTACAGACGTAAGACTTCGGATATGTTGTTCTCATTTACCGTGGCTCCATCATTGGGTTATGCTTCCTATATGGACAACGTTGGTAACATGGTCAATAGTGGTGTGGAAATGGACTTCAATGTGAATATCTTCGATACACGTAACTTTACGTGGGATGTGAATGTGAACATTTCAACCTTGAAGAACCGTATTACGATGCTTGATCCTGATAAGTTGATTACTACTGAGTATACAGCTGATGGAAAAGGATATAAGGGCTATTCTAACGGAAGCTTCTTCATTGGTGAGGATTTGTCTATGTTTACATGGCGCTTGAAGGAGTATGCCGGAGTGAATGAAAAGGGTGAGTCTTTGTTCTATAAGAATGTCAAGGACGAGGCCGGCAATATCACCGGACGTGAAACGACTACGAATCATGCTCAGGCTGACTATTACATCACAGAGGAAAGCTCAATACCTAAGGTGTATGGTGGTTTCGGTACCAAACTGAAAGTATATGGCGTGGACTTCGGCATAAACTTCACTTACCAGATTGGTGGTAAGCAATATGATGGTACGTATGCTTACTTTATGTCGTCACCTTATGGTACGGCTGGTTACAACTACCATAAGGATTTGCTGAACTCATGGACTCCTGAGAACACAAATACTAATATCCCTCGTTTCCAGATGAACGACCAATATTCAGGGGCAATGTCTACGCGCTTCTTGACAAATGCGAGCTTCTTGAATATCCAGAATATTAATGTGGGCTACACGTTACCTTCCAAGTGGACAAGAAAGTTGGCCATCAACTCATTGCGCGTGTATATGTCGGCAGAAAATGTTTTCTATTGGTCTAAACGTAAAGGGTTCGACCCACGTCAGTCATACGACGAGACAACCAATGCTACTTTCTATTCACCGATGCGTACCATCTCCGGTGGTGTGTCATTTGAGTTCTAAACCTAATATATAGATTACAATGATTATGAAGAAGAATATATTCAAACTATTTTCGGCTATGGTCGTATCGGCCACGGTATTGACCGGCTGTATAGAAGAGGTTTTCCCCGAAGATTCTACAGCGACCTCCGATCAGATTGGTGCATCGGCTACAGCAATTGAGGCTTCGCTTAATGGCTTGCCATCGCAAATGGTACAGGGTTATCTGGTGTACGGTAAGCAAACCCATGAGACCGACCTTGCTTATCCCTCATTGATGTTGGCCCAGACAGAACTGCTGGGTGATGTTGTGGCTACAGATTACGGGTATGACTGGTGGTGGCGCTTCAATGCCAATAATGGTATGAACGACACCGGCTATTATTCATATTTGCCTTACTTCACCCTATATAAGTTCGTTAAATCGGCCAATGACGTGATTGCGGCCGTTGATGTGACTGATCCCACAATTACCGATGAAATGCGTGGACTTGGAAGTATAGCCCATGCTTTCCGTGCATTGGACTATTATACGCTGATGGTACTTTTCGAACCGGTAGAAAATATCTATACCGATTGTAGCAAGGTACTGGGGCTGACGGTGCCCATTGTGACTGAGGCGACAACTAACGACATTGCGAAGAGCAATCCGCGTGCAACGCACGAAGAATTGGTGAATTTTATTCTTGCCGACCTTGACAAGGCAGAGATCGGTCTGGAGTCTTATACACCTGTCAGTAAGAACTTCCCTGACTTGGCGGTCGTATATGGTCTGAAGGCCAAGGTATATATGTGGGATGGTCAGTTTGCTAAAGCAGCCGAGTATGCCCGCAAGGCTATTGATAAGTCGGGAGCAACACCTATGAGCGAATCACAGTGGCATAATCCCACTACCGGTTTCAATACGGCTACTTCTGCATGGATGTGGTACCTTCACCCCACGGCTTCCAATATGGGTAATCTTGCTAATTTCATTGGTCACATTTCCAATGAAGCGGATTGGGGATATGCTTCTTTGTCTAAGCTCCAGATGGCACGTTCACTTTATGACGCGATTCCTGCTACCGATTTCCGCAAATATTCTTACCTTGACCCGGACAGAAGTACTTACGCTTACCAGTCAGTGAGAGGCAATGCATGGCTGGATGAACAACCGGATTATATGTCATTGAAGTTCCGCCCCGTGGGTGGTGACTATAACACTTATTCTGTGGGTGCGGCTGCAGATATTCCCGTGATGCGTGTGGAAGAGATGTATCTCATAGAGGCTGAAGCAGTAGGTGCCAGCCAGAATGTGGCAGCAGGCGTACAGTTGTTGAATAACTTTATGAAGCAGTACCGCCAGAGCAATTACAATTTCAGTACGGGTGATTTGCGTAATTTCCAACTTGAGGTGTTGAAGCAGATGCGTATCGAGTTCTGGGGTGAGGGAATCGCATTCCCTACGGCTAAACGTCTGAAACCGGATGTCATTCAGAATTATGAGGGTACCAACTTTATAGAAGATATCTTCAAGATAAACTGTAAAGGTGTGAAGCCCAATTGGACATTGATGATTCCTAAGACCGAAGTCGATTCAAATACCGCCCTTCAGGGAATGAACAATCCGGACCCGTCCGGTGCTATTGCTAAACGTCCTACTCCGATAGGGGAGTTTGCACCGGGTAACAATTAACCAATGAACTAACTTTTAATAGAATTTGTATATGAATAAGATATTCAATAAATTGTTTTTGGGCTTGGCCGTATGCGGTTTGGCTATGACGGCTTGTTCAGACGGTGTGGAGTGGGAGCCTTCTCCGGTTCCTACCGAGGGTGTACAAGCTTATATTTATGCTGATAACACTGATTTGACTTATTATCCGAATGATGAACAGTTTTTTGTGGTCAAAATCGGCCGTCAGAAAACAGATGCGGCTGCATCTATCCACTTGACTACAGATGCAGAGAACGTAACAGTGCCGACAACGGTTGATTTTGCTGCCGGTGAAGCACTCAAAGAAGTAAAGATTGCGTTTGACATAGCTGTGGGTACTACTGCATCTTATACTATTGCCATTCCTGAGGAAGATTCCTATGTTTATGGCTCACCCAAGGTGACGGTCAATATAAAGCGTGACTATACTTGGCTCAATATAGGTACAGGCTACTATGCATCTCAATTATTTGGCGAGGGTTGGGATCAACCTGTACTGAAGGCTAAAGAGGCTAATATCTATAAGCTGGAAGATTGCATTACGAAAGGATATCCCATCATGTTTACGCTAAGCGATGACAATCAAGAACTGATAGGTTGGGATCCTCAACCTACTGGTTATGACAAGACGGATTATGGTATGCTATACTTTGCAGCAGCAGGTATGGAGCGTAAAGGAAACGTGTTGTCTTTCCCGATGCAGGGCTTAGTAGGGCTTGACGGTGGTAAATGGGGAGTACTGTATCAGGGATTCACGGAAACGCTGGAGATGCCGGAAGGGTTTTGATTATCCTGGCAATTAGATAATATGTAATTTGAAATGGCATGTAAGATGAAGTTCGACTTCATTTTACATGCCATTTTTCTATTGTGTCTGTTTTTATTTTATTCCGCTTTTTAAGGCGCTTCCGCCAAAATTATTTATATTTGCTGCCCGAACCAACAATACATATATATAATAAGGTATAGAAACTATGAAAGAATTTGTAATTTCCGAAGTGCAGGCAGAAACAGCGGTATTGGTAGGTCTCATCACTAAAACGCAGGATGAGCGAAAGACGAACGAATACCTGGACGAGCTGGCATTCTTGGCTGAGACAGCCGGGGCGGAAGTAGTGAAGCGGTTTACCCAAAAGCTGGATGCAGCGCATTCCGTGACTTATGTCGGCAAGGGCAAGCTGGAAGAAATTAAAGAGTATATCCGGAATGAAGAAGAAGCCGAACGCGAAATCGGCATGGTGATTTTTGATGATGAACTCTCCGCCAAGCAGATACGCAATATAGAAGCTGAACTCAAAATCAAGATACTGGACCGTACGTCCCTGATTCTCGATATCTTTGCCATGCGTGCCCAGACTGCCAATGCAAAAACGCAGGTGGAGCTGGCGCAGTATAAGTACATGCTCCCCCGTCTGCAACGTTTGTGGACCCACTTGGAACGCCAGGGTGGTGGCTCCGGTGCCGGTGGAGGTAAAGGTTCCGTGGGACTTCGCGGCCCGGGTGAAACGCAGCTGGAAATGGACCGCCGTATCATCTTGAACCGTATGTCATTGTTGAAGGAGCGCTTGGCTGAGATTGACAAGCAGAAGTCTACCCAGCGGAAGAACCGCGGACGCTTGATTCGTGTGGCATTGGTGGGATATACCAATGTAGGAAAATCCACATTGATGACTTTGCTTTCGAAAAGTGAAGTCTTTGCAGAGAATAAGCTGTTTGCCACGTTGGATACTACGGTGCGCAAGGTGATTATCGAAAACCTGCCGTTCCTGCTTTCTGATACAGTGGGCTTTATCCGTAAATTGCCGACGGATTTGGTAGACTCCTTCAAGTCTACTTTGGATGAGGTACGCGAGGCGGACTTGCTGTTGCATATCGTAGACATCTCTCATCCGGATTTCGAAGAACAGATAGAAGTTGTGAACAAGACGTTGGCAGATATCGGTGCTGCCGGTAAGCCCATGATTCTTGTATTCAATAAGATAGACGCTTATACTTATATAGAGAAAGCGGCTGACGACCTTACCCCCAGAACCAAGGAAAACTTGACACTCGAAGAACTGATGAAGACGTGGATGGCTAAGATGGAGGATAACTGCCTCTTTATTTCTGCCCGCGAAAAAATCAATATGGAGGAACTGAAGAGTGTGGTTTATCAGCGTGTGAAGGAATTGCACGTGCAGAAGTACCCCTATAATGACTTTCTTTATCAGACCTACGAAGAAGAAGTTTAATTTTAGTTATGAGTGATAAGTTATGAGTTATTTGCTGGCAGCGGTTTGAATCGGTAGTGCCGGCAAAGGCAATAACTTATAACTCATAACTCATAACTCGTTATAAGGATGAATTACAGAAGACTGACCGAAGATGAAATTCTCCGGTTGAAGAGCCAGTCATGTCTGGCTGATGATTGGGGGAAAGTAACCGTTGCAGAAGAGTTCTCAACGGAATTTGTGCATCATACCCGTTTTTCGGGTGAGGTGTGTTTGGGAGTGTTCCATTCAGAATTTATGTTGCCGGGAGGAATCAGGAAGCATTCCGGTTTGCGGCATGTGACGCTGCATAATGTAACGGTGGGAGATAACTGTTGCATTGAGAATATCCAGAACTACATTGCCAATTATGAAATAGGGCATGACACCTTCATTGAGAATGTGGATATTATTCTGGTAGACGGTGTGTCGAAGTTCGGTAACGGGGTAGAAGTGTCTGTCCTGAATGAGACGGGAGGCCGTGAGGTGCTGATTAATGATAAACTCTCCGCACACCAAGCCTATATTCTGGCGCTTTACCGCCATCGCCCGGAGCTGATTGCACGGATGAAGGAAATCACGGATTTTTATTCCAACAAACATGCTTCTGCTGTAGGAAGCATCGGGAACCATGTAATGATATTGAACACCGGTTCCATAAAGAATGTGCGCATCGGTGATTATTGCCGCATCTGTGGTACATGCCGTCTGTATAACGGAAGCATCAACAGCAACGAGGTGGCGCCGGTACACATCGGGCATGGGGTGATTTGTGATGATTTCATCATCTCTACCGGGTCTCATGTAGATGACGGAGCTATGCTGAGCCGCTGCTTCGTGGGGCAGGCATGCAAGTTGGGACACAACTACTCTGCCTCGGATTCTTTGTTTTTCAGCAACTGCCAGGGAGAGAACGGGGAGGCGTGCGCTATTTTTGCCGGACCTTATACGGTGACACACCATAAATCCACGTTGCTGATTGCCGGTATGTTTTCCTTTATGAATGCCGGTTCGGGGTCCAATCAGAGCAACCATATGTATAAGTTAGGGCCTATCCATCAAGGCACTTTGGAGCGTGGTGCCAAGACGACTTCCGATTCGTACATCTTGTGGCCTGCAAGGGTGGGAGCGTTTTCCTTGGTAATGGGGCGCCATGTCAACCATTCTGATACTTCGAACCTGCCGTTCTCTTACTTGATAGAGCAGAATAATACCACCTACCTTGTACCCGGTGTCAACCTGCGTAGTGTGGGTACCATCCGTGATGCCCAGAAGTGGCCGAAACGTGACGGGCGTACCGACCCGAACAAACTGGATTACATCAACTATAATCTTCTCAGCCCCTACACGGTGCAGAAAATGTTCAAGGGACGGGAAACGTTGCAGAATCTGCGTCATGCCAGTGGCGAGCTTTCGGATATCTATTCTTTCCATAGCGCGAAGATACGTAACTCGGCTTTGGTGAAAGGTATCCGCTTCTATGAAATAGCCATTCATAAGTTTCTCGGAAACTCTGTCATCAAGCGCTTGGAAGGCATTGACTTCCGGAGCAATGAAGAAATACGTGCCCGTTTGAAGCCCGATACTGCCATTGGCAGCGGCGAATGGGTGGATATTTCCGGATTGATAGCCCCAAAGAGTGAGATAGATGCGCTGATAGACGGTATTGAGTCCGGCAAAGTCAATCGCTTGAAGTCTATCAATACCGAGTTTGAGAAGATGCACAGCAACTACTATACCTACGAATGGACCTGGGCGTATGAGAAGTTGGAAGAGTTCTATGGTATCAAGCCGGAAGGTATGACGGCAGAAGACGTCATACATATTGTCGAAAAATGGAAAGAAGCAGTAGTTGGCCTCGACCGCATGGTGTATGAGGATGCTAAGAAAGAATTTTCACTGGCTTCCATGACGGGCTTTGGAGCTGACGGCTCACGCTTGGAAAAGGAACTCGATTTTGAGCAGGTACGCGGCGACTTTGAAAGCAATCCGTTTGTAATGGCTGTGCTGAAACACATTGAGGTGAAGACGGCGCTGGGCGATGAACTGATAGGGCGGATGCAGCGGGTGTCAGAAAATTAATTATGATTTGTTGCGTTTTTACTCTAATTAAAGAATTATTTCAATAATAGTTTTTATCTTTGCTCGGTAAAGGCGGTTTTGTGCTGTCTTTGCTACCCGAATCACTTTTAAACATTAAATATACGAGTAATTATGGCAACAACACCTCCGTTCAAGTATCAACCCATGTTCGAGAAGGGAAAAGATACTACTGAGTATTATCTGCTTACGAAAGATTACGTGTCAGTAAGCGAGTTTGAAGGAAAACCTATCTTGAAGATTGAAAAAGAAGGTTTGACGGCAATGGCCAATGCGGCTTTCCGTGATGTATCGTTCATGTTGCGTCGTTCGCACAACGAGCAGGTTGCTAAGATTCTGAGTGACCCCGAGGCAAGCGACAACGATAAATACGTGGCACTCACCTTCCTGCGCAATGCCGAGGTAGCATCCAAGGGGGTACTTCCTTTCTGCCAGGATACGGGTACGGCAATCATCCATGGTGAGAAGGGACAGCAGGTATGGACCGGCTACTGTGACGAAGAAGCTCTCTCACTGGGTGTTTACAAGACTTATACCGAAGAGAATCTGCGTTATTCTCAGAACGCTCCCCTCACCATGTACGATGAGGTGAATACGAAGTGCAACCTCCCCGCACAGATTGACATTGAAGCTACGGAAGGTATGGAGTACGAGTTCCTCTGCGTAACCAAGGGTGGTGGCTCTGCCAACAAGACTTATCTCTACCAGGAGACAAAGGCTATCCTCAACCCCGAAACATTGGTTCCCTTCCTTATCTCAAAAATCAAGACTTTGGGTACGGCAGCTTGTCCTCCCTATCACATCGCATTCGTTATTGGCGGTACTTCTGCCGAAAAGAACTTGCTGACTGTGAAACTGGCTTCCACTCACTTCTACGATAACCTACCCACTACCGGCAATGAATTCGGCCGCGCTTTCCGCGATGTGGAACTGGAGAAGCTGGTACTGGAAGAAGCTCATAAGATTGGCCTCGGTGCCCAGTTCGGCGGCAAGTATCTGGCTCACGACATCCGCATCATCCGCCTGCCGCGTCACGGTGCGTCCTGCCCCGTGGGTCTGGGTGTTTCCTGCTCTGCCGACCGTAACATCAAGTGTAAAATCAATAAAGAAGGTATCTGGATTGAAAAGCTCGACAGCAATCCGGGTGAACTGATTCCCGAAGAACTCCGTAAGGCCGGTGAAGGCGACGTGGTGAAGATTGACTTGAACCAGCCGATGGCCGATATTCTGAAGGAACTGACCAAGTATCCGGTTTCCACCCGTTTGTCTCTGAATGGAACCATTATCGTAGGCCGTGACATCGCACACGCCAAGCTGAAAGAACGTCTGGACCGTGGCGAAGACCTGCCGCAGTACATCAAAGACCATCCCATCTACTACGCCGGTCCTGCCAAGACTCCTCAAGGCATGGCTTGCGGCTCCATGGGCCCGACTACTGCCGGACGTATGGACCCGTATGTAGACCTCTTCCAAAGCCACGGCGGCAGCATGATTATGCTTGCCAAAGGTAACCGCAGCCAGCAAGTGACAGATGCCTGCCAAAAGTATGGCGGTTTCTACTTGGGCTCTATCGGTGGTCCTGCCGCTATCTTGGCACAGAACAACATCAAGAGTATTGAGTGCGTGGAATATCCCGAACTCGGTATGGAAGCTATCTGGAAGATTGAGGTGGAGAACTTCCCTGCATTCATCTTGGTGGACGATAAGGGCAACGACTTCTTCAAGCAACTGAAGCCCTGGAATTGCAGCAAGTAAAACAGAAGCCTTTTAGAAAGGCATAATATAAGGAAAGCCGTAACGGAGAAAATCTTGTTACGGCTTTTTTGTTTTGTAGAGGAAAACAAAGTGTTTCGCGACATAGAACACTCTGTTTCATCAAGCAAAACAAACTGTTCCTTTATGTTGAAACAAATTGTTTCTTCCTATTGAAACAAACTGTTCTTTCATGTTGGAACAAAGTGTTCTTCCCTATTGGAACACTCTGTTCTGCCTTGATAAAACAGATTGTTCTCTATAGGAGAATAAAACTGAAACTCGTTTGTTGTCGTATTTTTGTTACATTCTCCTTTTCATTTCTCGGTTAACTTCTTTATCTTTAGCCCTCCAAACAACCAATTTAATAAAACATGGAACCAACTCTTACACGACAAACTCCGGCACAACACATCGTATGGCTGGATGTGGTACGCCTTGTTGCAATGTTTACAGTAGTTTGCTGCCATTGCACAGACCCTTTTAACTTCTATCCGGGCACATCGCCCGACATTGTTGACATCAAGTTCTGGGGAGCTGTCTACGGTGCGGCGCTCCGTCCTTGCGTACCGCTTTTTGTAATGATTACCGGTGCATTGCTGTTGCCGGTACGGGGTGACGCCTCGGCATTCTACAAGAAACGTATCCCCCGCGTATTCTTTCCTTTCCTCATCTGGTCTGTGATTTACAATCTGTTCCCCTGGATAACGGGACTGCTGGGAGTGGAGCCGAAAGTGATTCTGGATTTCTTCCCTTATTCGGGTGAGGAAGTGATGCGCCAGTCTCTGGCAGTGAGCCTGGGATATATTGCAGAAATGCCTTTTAATTTCTCTCTATTGGATGTACACATGTGGTATATCTATCTGCTGATAGGGCTTTATCTCTATCTTCCGATATTCTCGGCATGGGTGGAGAAGGCCTCGGAACGTGCCAAACTATGGTTTCTTGCAGCATGGGGAGTGACACTGCTGCTGCCTTATTATACCGAGTTTGCCGCTCCGTACCTTTGGGGGACTTGCTCGTGGAACTCGTTCGGTATGCTGTATTACTTTGCCGGTTTTAACGGCTACCTATTGTTGGGCCATTATCTGAGGAACCATAACTGGACGGGCCGGCAACTCTGTGGCATCGGCATTCCCATGTTTGCCATTGGCTATGCCGTAACATTCCTTGGTTTCCGTCGTATGACCTCCTTGCCGGATTTTACGGATGAGATGCTCGAACTCTTCTTCACCTACTGTTCGCTGAATGTAGTAATGATGACCATCCCCGTGTTTATGCTTTGCAAGCGGGCCAATTTCCGTTCGGAGCGCATCAAGAAAGCATTGGCAAACTTGACGCTCTGTGGTTTTGGAGTCTATATGATACACTATTTCTTTACCGGACCGAGCGTAGTCCTGATGCGTGCTATCCATGTTCCTATCTATCTTCAGATACCTTGTGCCGCAGTCGTCGCTTTCTGTACTTCCTGGTTTCTGGTGGCAATGGCATACCGTTGTTTCGGGAAGCGGACCAAGTGGGTGCTGGGGTAGTTTGGATGAAAGATTGTTTATCTTTAAAGGAGGAGATTTAGGGCTTATTATCTCCTCCAGATTCTCCACATATAGTAAGCGCAGTGCGTGAATGCGAAAACAAACGAGATAATCAGCAGCACTTTGCTTTCTCCCCATCCCACAGTCTGTTGGTGCCACAGTCCGGTGATGACACAAAGAACGGCAAGGATAAGTCCAATCATGTTCAAGGTCACCTGCCCGTGGCGGGTGTCGCCTCCATGCTCCAGCTTACTGTGCTTCATGCCGTAGCCCACGTAGATGTCCAGACCGATGAGCATCCACAGCACCAGGCGTATCCATGTATCGGCAGGAAGGAACAACATCATGCAAAGGCAAGTAAGAATACCCAGTATGGGGATAAGTGGAACAAGTGGGGTTTTAAAGGAACGGGGCACGTCAGGCATGGTTCTGCGTACTACCAGTACAGCGGCACAGACCAGCGTGAAGGCCATCAGCGTGCCGATGCTTGTCATCTCCCCGGCCAGCCGTGCGGGTACAAAAGCTGCCAGCAGGCCCACAAGTACCATGAAGAGCAGGTTGCTGCGTGCCGGAGTACGGAACTTTTCGTTGATATGCGAGAAGAAAGGAGGCAGCAGCCCGTCGTGGCTCATGCTCAGGAATACGCGGCTCTGTCCCAGCAGCGTCACCATGATGACGGAGCAATATCCGAACAGAATGGACAGCACGATGGCACGGTTCAGCCAGGGATAGTCCGGCTGGATGATACCTGCAGCATCAGCCTGCCCCATGTGCTCTATGGCTATGGCAACGGGAGCAATGCCTTGCTGTCCGCTGAAGGCGGTGTAGTGTGCCACTCCCGTCATGACGTGGGCAAAAACCATATAGAGCACGGTGCATACCAGCAAGGAGACCAGAATGCCGATAGGCATGTTCCGCTTCGGGTTCTTCGTCTCTTGGGCGGCTGTGCTCACAGCGTCGAACCCGAGGAAGGCGAAGAATACGATGGCCGCCCCTCGCAGGATGCCGGAGAAGCCATATTCGCCCAGCACGCCCGTATTGGCAGGGATGTAAGGTGTATAGTTGTCGGTATTGATGTATTTCCAGCCGAGTATGACAAAAATCAGTATGACGGAAACCTTCAGGAATACAATGAAGCCGTTGAAGATGGAGCTGCCTTCCGTACCCCGTATCAGGAAGAGGCTCATCAGCACGACGATAAGGAAGGCGGGGATATTTACGACTCCACCATCCCAGGGACAGGCGGTGAGGACTTGCGGTAGATGTATGTCCAGTCCCTCGAGAAAGACGACCAGATAGCGGCTCCAACTGATGCTTACCGTGGTTGCGGCTACGGTGTATTCCAATACCAGGTCCCACCCGATAATCCAGGCGATGAGTTCGCCCATCGTGGCATACGAGTAGGTGTATGCGCTGCCGGCTACGGGTATCATGGATGCAAATTCCGCATAACATAGTCCGGCGAAGCAGCATCCCAGTGCGGCAATGGCAAAGGACAGTGTGATGGCCGGTCCCGTATAGCCTGCCGCCACCGTTCCGGTGATGGAGAATAGACCCGCTCCGATGATGACTCCCACGCCCAGGGCAACAAGGCTCCACGGACCAAGTACACGTTTCAATGTTTTCTTTCCGGAGGCATTCGCCTCCGCTTGCAGTGCCTCGAATGGCTTTCTGATGAATAATCCCATTGTGCTTTAATTCTGATAAATCGGGCGTAAAGGTACGGATTATATTGCTTATTCCATATAGCGCGCTACTTTTCCACTGATTTGCAGTAGGGAGATTTCACATAATTTGGTATCATATTCCGCGGAGAGAATACGTTCTTCTGCATCCAGCAGACTCTTTTGGGCTTCGCGCATCTCGATTCCCGAGAGGTTGCCCAGCATATATCGTTCCATGGCAATCTCGTGGTTCTCCTTGGCAGCCACAAGGTTCTGGCGTTCCAGGTTCAGCATTTGCAGGTTGTTTTGGTAGGCCTGCCATAGGTTGCTGAGGTCGGCGCGCAGGGCCTGCTCCAGTTGCTCCCGTTCCAGGCGAGCGTTCTGTACGGCAATGCGGGCATTCTTGCGTTCGCGGCGCCGGTTGCCGTCGAACAGATTGAAGCCGACCGTGACGCCGAAGTTCAGACCGAGGTTGCTGCGGCGGCTGTTGGCAGAGATGTCATACTTGTTGAGGGTGTAGCCGTATCCGCCGTTCATCTTCACGTATGGGTAGTCGCGCGAGCAGACTTTCTTGTAGTCCAGACGGGCCAGGGTATTGTTCTGTTCGGCACGTAGCAGTGAGGCGTTGATGGTGAGGGTGGCGTTCCACAGCTCCTCGAAGTTCAGGGAGGCGGTCACGTTGATGAGGCTGTCTTGTATGATAAACGGCTGGTCTACATCTTTGTTTGCCATGAGTTCGTTCAGCTGGATACGTGAGGTGTGCAGCAGTTCCTGCTGTTTCATGTATTGGGCACTGTCGGCATTGAAGTCCACTTTGGCCTGCTGGTAGTCCAGGCGCGAGAAGTTACCGATGTGGTAACGCTCTTCCACAATGCGCAGGCGCTCTTTGGATAGCGATACGGCATAACGGAAGTTCTTCAAGCGGATTTTTTGCTGCACATAGTTATAGTATTCGGCGGCTATGTTGGCTATCAGGTCCTCGATGGCGATGCGCGTATTGGTCTCGCCTTGGCGTTCCAGCTCCTTGAGCCGTTGGTAGTTGGCGGTAATGTTGAAACCGTCGAAGATGGTCCAGTTCAGGTTGATGCCTACATCGAGAGTTTGGTCAAACACTCCGTTGTCCTTGGTTGTCTCTCCGGTGGCTCGGGCTTTGGTCTCGGTATTGTCTATGGTTCCCTTGTAGCCGGCGGAGAGGTCCAGTGTGGGCAGGTAGCCCGCATTGCCCAATGTGGCGTTGTTCTTGCTGACCTGCTCTTCATTGCGGACAATGCGCAGGGAGTAGTTGTTCAGCAATCCCTGCTCCAGGCAGGACTTCAAGGTGTAGGTAGGCGCAGGCTGTGCATAAAGGCCCAGCGCTGTGCAGGCAGTGGCTATGAAAATTAAAACAATGCGTTTCATTCGGTCTTCAGTTTACTTCGGTTCGTTGATACATAACTATATATGGCAGGCACGATGTACATCGTCAGCAGTGTGGAGATGAGCATGCCGCCTACGACGGCAGTACCCATGGCGATGCGCTGGTTGCAGCCTTCGCCGGTGGCGTAGGCAAGCGGTATCAATCCCAGGATGGTGGAGGCACTCGTCATCAGGATGGGGCGCAGACGTTGCAGGGAGGCGTCCTTGATGGCTCGCATCTTGTCTTCACCCGCTTCCTGCTTCTGATTGGCAAATTCCACAATCAGAATACCGTTCTTTGCTACCAGACCAATCAGCATGATGATGCCAATCTGGCTGAATATATTCATCGTGATGTCTCCGAAATACATGAATACCAGCGCGCCGGCAATGGCGAGAGGCACCGTCAGCATGATAATCAGCGGGTCTTTGAAGCTCTCGAACTGGGCGGCCAGAATCAGGTAAATCAGCACGATGGCAAGGATGAAGGCGAACAGCAGACTGGAGGAGCTTTCGCGATACTCCTTGGAGTCTCCGGTCAGTGCGGTACGGAAGGTCTCGTCCAGTGTCTCCTTGGCAATCTTGTCCATTTCGTCCAGTCCTTGCCCGATGGTCTTCCCGTCGGCAAGCCCCGCGGAGATGGTGGCGGACACGAAACGGTTGTAACGGTACAGTTTCGGAGGGGCGATACCGCCGGTCAGCTCTATCAGGTTGTCCAGCTGCACCATGTTCCCGTTGTCGCTTCGGATATAGATACCTTTCAGGTCGGCGGGCTTGTTGCGTTGCTGGCGGTTGATTTCGCCCAATATCTCGTATTGCTTTCCGTTCATGTAGAAGTAGCCCATACGCTGTCCGCTCAAGCCGTATTGCAGAGTTTGGGCAATGTTCTTGGTGCTTACGCCCATGATACTCGCCTTGTCACGGTTGATGTTGATGCGCGCTTCAGGCTTGCTGAACTTCAGGTTTACGTCTGCCATCTGGAATACCGGATTTTCGTAGACCTTCGTCATGAACTTGGGGAGCACCTCCTGCAATTTCTCGATATTAGTTGCCTGCAATACATACTGCACGGGCATACCGCCGCGCCGTCCTCCGAATGAGGAGGACTGCTGTACGAAAGAGCGTGCCATGGTCTTTTTCTGCACTGCCTTCGACAACTTTTCGGCAACCTCCATCTGGGTATAGTCACGGTCTTTCATGTCTTTCAGTGTGATACGTACGTTACCGCTACCACTGGATACACGCGCTGTTACCGCTTCTGCATCCGGGATAATGGAGTCCACCAGATGATTGATGTCTTCGGTATAGTCGCGGATATATTCGTAAGTCACTCCTTCGGCACCCATTGTATTGATACTGATTTGCGAACGGTCCTCCAATGGCGCCATTTCAGCCGGGATAGTATTCCAAAGGACTCCGATAAGCAGGATGGTGACGATGGTGAAGGGCAGGGCAATCCAGCGCCGTTTCAGGAAGGCGGCCAGTGACTGGCTGTATACCCGGTTCATCCCTTCGAAGAAAGGTTCGGTCTTGCGATAGAACCAGCTCTGCTGTTCCCTTTTGATTAAAAGTTTGGTGGCAAGCATCGGCGTAAAAGTCAATGCGGCGAAGGAGGAGATAATCACCGAACCGGAGACCACGATACTGAATTCGCGGAACAGTCGTCCTGTCGTACCGTCCATGAATACAATAGGGAAGAATACCGCCACCAGCGTAATGGTAGTGGAGATGACGGCAAAGAAAATCTCCTTGGCTCCTTCTATGCCGGCTTCTTTCGGTGGCATCCCTTTCTCGATGCGGACATAAATGTTCTCCGTCATCACGATGGCGTCGTCCACCACCAAGCCCACGGCAAGCACCACGGCAAGCATGGAGAGCACATTGATGGAGAAACCGGCCAGATACATGACGAAGAAAGCTCCAATCAGCGAAACGGGGATTACAATACATGGCACAAGCGTCACACGCCAATCGCGCAAGAAGAGGAAAATGATGATGATAACCAGTACAAAGGCCTCATACACCGTCTGCTTCACCTCGTCGATAGAAGCGCGGATAAACTTGGTATTGTCAAAACCGTAGTTGTAATGAACATCTTCGGGAAGGTCTTTCTTCATCTTCTCCATGCGGTCATATACGGCGTTGGCTATTTCAATGTGGTTGGCACCCGGCTGCGGAATTACTACGACACCTACCATGGGCACACCGTTCATCTTCATATAACTTTTGATGTCGGCTGGTCCCAGTTCGGCACGTCCAATGTCGCTGAAGCGGACAATACGGTTACCGTCTTCCTTCAGGATAAGATTGTTGAACTCTTCGGCTGTATGCATCAGACCCAACGTACGGATGGTGAGCTCGGTAGTGTTTCCTTCGATACTTCCGGAAGGGAGCTCTACGTTTTCGTTGTCCACCGCATTCTTTACATCCAGAGGAGTGATTCCATAGCCGGACATCTTGATGGGGTCCAGCCAAAGCCGCATGGAATAGCGCTTTTCTCCCCAGATGCTTACACTACTTACATCTGAAATAGTCTGAAGCTGCTCCTTGACAGTCAGGTCGGCTATTTCACTGAGCTCCAGTAGGGAACGTTTGTCGCTTTGGAGGGCAACCATTAGGATAGGGGTGGCGTCCGCATCGGCTTTTGATACGGTAGGCGGGTCACAGTCACGAGGCAGATAGCGCTGTGCACGCGACACTTTATCACGTACGTCGTTGGCGGCGGTTTCCAGGTCAACGGAAAGCTCAAACTCTACTGTAATGCGTGATGAGCCTTGCTGGCTGACACTGGAGAGGGAGCGTATGCCGGGAATACCGTTGATGTTCTGCTCCAGAGGCTCCGTTATCTGGTTCTCGATGACATCGGCGTTGGCACCCGGATAGGAGCAGGATACTGATATGATGGGATTGTCTACAGACGGGTACTCGCGTACACCCAGATAATTGTAGCCGATGAAGCCAAACAGCAGGATTATCAGGGTAAGTACTGTCGAGAGTACCGGTCGCCGTATACTTAATTCGGATATATTCATTCTTTACAATTGATAATTAACGGTTGATAATTGACAGTTGTCAATTGATATTGTCCAGTGTTACCGGTAGTCCGGTACGGAGTTGCAGGGTTCCCGAGGTGATGATGGTATCTCCTGCCTGCAAGCCTTGCAATACTTGTACTTCCGCTTCCGTACGGATTCCCGTAGTAATCTCTACCGGCTGGGCTTTTCCCGACTTATAGAGGAATATCTTGTCTTTTCCCATTTCCGGCACAATGGCTTCGGACGGTACGGCAAGGGCGTCCTGAATTTCATCCTTGTTCAGCTTGATGCTGGCATAGCGGCCCGGAAGCACAGCTCCGTTGGCATTGGGATAAAGTGCACGGATTGTCAGGGTATGGGTAGTAGGGTCTATCTTTGATTCGCGTGCATAAACCGTGGCGTGGAAGGTATTTAGCTTTCCTTCGAGAGTGAAGTCCAGTCCGGCGCCGGTCTTTACGTCATTGGCATACCGCTCGGGTACGGCAAATTCCACCTTCAACGGCGAAATCTTGGTGAGTTTGGCTACAATGGTTGTAGGGGAAGCGTAAGTACCCACACTGACTTGGCGCAGACCGATGACACCGTCGAAAGGAGCACGCAGCTCAGTTTGTGCGATGTTCGATTCTATCAGGTCAATGTCGGCATTCAGGGTGGCCAGCTCGGTCTTTACTTGTTCGTAGGCTTCTTTACTGACCGCATCCCTTTCCAGCAGGGCGTTCTGGCGAAACACGCGGTCTTCTGCCAACTTTAATTGGGAGACGAGGCGTTGCAATTGTGCTTGCAGCGGCCGGTCATTAACTTTGGCAAGTAATTGTCCTTTCTTGACGAAGCTGCCTTCTTCAAAATTTATCTCTATGATTTTGCCAGATGTCTCGAAAGAAAGGTCCACTTCCTCATCCGGCAGCAGGCTGCCGCTGATTTGTATTTCATCCTTCAGCAGTTGCGGTTTGATTATTTTTGCGTTTACGTTTAGAATTTTCTTACCGCTACGTTGACCGGTCATCACCTTGTCTGCAGCGGCTAATTCTTCATTCTCTTTAGGTAATTGGGAGTAGATTCCTCCTCCAATCAGTCCGGCACCAATCACGATAATGATGCCCCATTTAACTCTCTTATTCATGTTGTAGTATTAGTAGTAATAAAATCAGCCTTAGATTAGACTACGGGAAAAGAGAATAGTTTAAAAGATAAAGAGTTAAAAAGTGTAAGAATATGGATTGGAAAGGTGATAAAATGACAAATCAGTAAGCAGCCCGGTATTTTCCCTCCTCCTTGTCCTCCAGCATGTTCAGATAAGAAGCGTAACGGGATTCGCTGATATAGTGCTTCTCGACAGCCTCGCGTACAGCGCATCCGGGTTCGTGGCGGTGGGTACAGTTGCCGTAACGGCAGTCGGCAGATACCTTGAATATTTCCGGGAAGTAGTGGCCTATCTCTTCTTCTTCCATATCGAATGTTCCGAAACCTTTGATGCCCGGAGTGTCAATGATATATCCGTTGCCCGGAACCGGGAACATTTCTGAGAAGGTAGTGGTGTGCATACCTTTATTATGATAGGCGGATATCTCTCCGGTTTTAATCTCTATATCGGGCAGTATTGCCTTGATGAGTGT
The DNA here is from genome assembly GCF_003603515.1 of Bacteroides sp. AM32-11AC. Taxonomy (NCBI): domain Bacteria; kingdom Pseudomonadati; phylum Bacteroidota; class Bacteroidia; order Bacteroidales; family Bacteroidaceae; genus Bacteroides; species Bacteroides sp. AM32-11AC. The sequence continues at coordinate 50,589 of NZ_QTNH01000009.1, forward strand.
CGATTTCCCTACTCCGGAATGTCCGGAAAAGAGGGTTATGCGTCCTTTGAGTTCTTTCTCGATAGTGTCGATGCCTTCCCCTTTTCTGGCAGAAACCTTGAAACAAGGATAGCCGATGGTGGTGTAAAGGTTGATGAGACTGTCCAGATAGTGCAGTTCCTCTTCATTGTAGGCATCCACTTTGTTGAATATAATCTTGACGGGAACACGGTATGCCTCGGCAGAGGCGAGAAAACGGTCTATAAAGGTAGTGGAGGTCTCGGGATAGTTCACCGTCACTATGAGCATGCACTGGTCGAGGTTGGCAGCAAGAATGTGCGATTGCTTGGAAAGGTTGGAGGCGCGGCGGATGATGTAATTCTTCCGGTCCTCTATCTCGCTGATAAAGGCCGTACCTTCTTGGTTCAGTATGATGTTCACATAATCGCCTACAGCCACGGGATTAGTGCTTCGTATGCCTTTCAGCCGGAAGTTCCCTTTGATTTTACATTCAATCTCCCTTCCGTCGTCAGTCCGTACCAAGTACCAACTTCCGGTGTTTTTTATAACGAGTCCCCTCAAAATAATTGAAAGTTGAAAGTTGAAAGTTGAAAATGGAAGGTTGAAAGGCTTCTATACTTGGTATATCGGTTTATTTTCAACTTTCCATTTTCCGTTTTCAACTTAATTAAACGGTCATGATTTCTTTATCCTTTGCAGCCAGCATGTCATCAATCTGCTTGATGAACTTGTCGTGAATCTTCTGCAGCTTTTCTTCACCGCCTTTCTGGGCGTCTTCGGCCAGTCCGTCCTTTACGGATTTCTTCAAGGCGTCGATGGCATCACGGCGTGCATTACGTACACTTACCTTGGCAGTTTCTCCTTCTCCCTTACACTGTTTGGCAAGTTGTTTACGGCGTTCTTCCGTCAGTGGCGGGATGCCGATACGGATAATCTCACCATTGTTTTCGGGCATGATGCCGAGACTGGAGTCAATGATGGCCTTTTCAATGACGCGGAACATGCTCTTATCCCATGGCTTGATGGCAATGCTGCGTGCGTCCGGAGTGGTTACGGCTGCCACATTGTTGATAGGAACCATACTTCCATAAGAATCCACACGGATACCGTCCAGCAAACGGATATCGGCTTTTCCGGCGCGGATATGAGCCAGTGCCTCGTCCAGATACATGATGGCCATGTCCATACTTTCTTGCGCTTCGTCTAAGATGTCTTTTACGTCTCTCATATTATTTTCGTTTTGAAATAGCTTTGATTTGAAACTTTGCAAATATAATTATTAAATTGAAAATTGAGAATTAAGAATTAAATAACATTCATTTTTTATTCTCCATTTTCCATTCAATTGTGCACCAGTGTACCGATTTCTTCTCCTTGCATCACTTTTTTCAGATTACCCACTGTGTCCATGTCAAAAACGATGATGGGCAGGTTATTCTCTTTGCACATGCAGGTGGCAGTGAGGTCCATCACTTTTAAACCGCGCTTCAGCACTTCGTCGTAGGTGATGTCGTGGAACTTCGTGGCTGTCGGGTCCTTCTCCGGGTCGGCGGTGTAGATGCCGTCCACACGGGTACCTTTCAGCATGACATCCGCCTCAATCTCGATGCCGCGCAGACTGGAACCGGTATCGGTAGTGAAGAACGGATTGCCTGTACCGGCGGACATGATGACTACTTCGCCTGCTTCCATACATTCGATGGCACGCCATTTATTGTAGAATTCACCGATGGGTTCCATACGTACGGCAGTCAGCACGCGGGCCTTCACGCCGGCAGCTACCAGAGCCGAACTGAGTGCAAGGCTGTTGATGACGGTTGCCAGCATTCCCATCTGGTCGCCTTTCACACGGTCGAACCCTTTGTTGGCACCGCTCAATCCGCGGAAAATGTTTCCACCGCCTATCACGATGCCTATTTGTACTCCCAATTCGTGGATTTCTTTGATTTGAGCTGCGTACTCGGCAAGGCGTTTCTCGTCGATGCCGTATTGCTTTTCACCCATCAGGCTCTCGCCGCTGAGTTTCAATAAGATTCTTTTATAGGTTGCCATAATATATAGTTTTGTTACATTGCTTTGCAGCAAAGATAAAGAATTAAACTGAAAAGTGCAGCAGAATGTGGTAGGATAGTTGCCTAACGCACAGTCTTTAGGAACTCGTCCATGCTGTGATATAACGGAACGCCATAGCGGTTGCAAGTAATCCGCACATTGTCGTAGCGGTAGAAACCGGGTTCACAGATAACGTGCAGTTTACCCGAACGCATGTGCAGTCCCATCTCCAGCAGGGTGATGGGGGACTTGCTGCTTGCCAGGATATTCATGATTATCAGGTCGGCTTTTTCCAGATGTTCCAGTTCCCAGTTCACTTGATGTTCAAAGTCGGACATTTCGCCGCTGAGTCCCTTGTCCCTTCGGGGATTGTATAGGATGTATTTACCTTGGGGGCGTGCGCGGAACCAGTCGCAGGTTGCCTTTTGCCAGTCTATGCTTTTGCCCATGTCGATGGTGCCTGCCAGGAAAATTCTGGTGTATTCGGCTTCGTTCACTTCGGCTTTGCCTTCATCCGGGTGGAGTACTATAACCTCGGACTGAGCCTGCAGCCCGATAGGAAACAACAGCAGTAAAAGCAGGTAGAGACTTTTCTTCATGGTTGGTGATGGTTTTATAGGATTAGTTTCTTTTCTTGCTTCTTATCGGGAGTCTTGGGAACAGTTTCCTGAAACGGACCAGTTGGCTTGTAATATTGCCTCCTGCGATGACGAACGTTACGGCTACGATAATCATCACCAGTCCGAAGCTTTCTCTGACTGTCAGGCTTTCTCCAAAGACGGCTATTCCGAAGAAGATGGCTGTCACGGGCTCCAATGCGCCGAGAATGGCGGTCGGGGTGGAGCCGATATATTGGATGGCACCGGTAGTGCAGAGGAAGGATATGGCGGTGGGGAAGACAGCCAGTGCAAGCAGATTGGCCCACAGATACCACTGGTCCGGTGTGTTCAGTACGCCGGAATAGAGCAGGCGTGCCACAAAAAGCGATAGGCCGAAGAGAAGGACATAGAAGGTGACTTTAAGCGTAGCCACATTTTTCAACGATGTCTGGTTGATGCCCACGATGTATATGGCATAGGAAAGGGAAGACGCGAAAACCAGCAGTGTCCCTATCAGGCTCAGTGTGCTGCCGTCCTCGCTCTTGTAGAGCAGTCCGATACCTCCCAGTGCAAGCAGCATGCAGACGATGGTTTGCAGTGCCAGCTTCTCTTTGAAAACCATGGCCATAATAAGCGCCACCATGATGGGATAGACGAACAGCAGTGTAGACGCTATGCCGGCGGCCATGTAGTTATAGCTCAGGAAAAGCGTCAGTGAGGAGAGGGCCACGAGCAATCCCATGATGATGAGCGGAAATGTTTCTTTCCGCTGTATCTTGAATGACCGCCCTCTCGCCTTTATCATAATGCCCAGCAACGGGATGGCGAAGAGGTATCTGAAAAAAAGTACCGAGTCCGGGTCCATGCCGGCCTTGTACAACGGGAGGGCAAACAGTGGATTCATGCCGTAGGAGGCTGCGGCGATGGAACCTAAAATATATCCTTTGGCTTTTGCGTTCATATCTTTATCTGTAAATTAGCGCGCAAAGGTAGATATTTACTTTGATTTCCTCCTTCTTTTCTGTATGAAAACCGTATGAATTCTACACTTATGCCTTCAGTGTGTAGTCGCCGGCTTCTTTCGTCACTACTTTCTGCAGTTCTTCGAGCGTCTTTTCACCGTCCGAAAACTCTACGGTGGCTACCGGAGGGTTCAGGGTTACGGTGGCGTGTATGCCTTCCATACTGTTCAATGCTTTCTCTACATGCATGCGGCAATGGTTGCACATCATGCCTTCTACTTTGAATTCTTTCTTCATGATTGTTTCTGTTGGCGGTTCAACTTCTTTGTTTTCTTCTCCTTCATGTATTCTTTTCCGTTTCAGCAGCAGGCTGTTGCTCACCACACTGACACTGCTGAATGCCATGGCCGCACCGGCTATCATCGGATTCAGCAGGAAGCCGTTGATGGGATAGAGTATTCCGGCCGCAATGGGTACACCTATTATATTATATATAAATGCCCAGAAGAGATTCTGCCGGATGGTCCGGACGGTGAGACGCGACAGACAGAGAGCTTCCGGTATCTTAGCCAGGTCGGAAGAGATGATGGTCATTTTGGCTACATCCATGGCGATGTCGCTGCCTCCACCCATGGCGATGCTTAAGTCGGCTTGGGCAAGGGCGGCGCTGTCGTTGATGCCGTCGCCCACCATGGCAACCTTCCGGCCTTCTGCCTGCAACCGGCTGACGAAGGCAGCCTTGTCCTGCGGCAATACACTGGCCTGGTAGTGGGCGATGCCTGCTTTGCGGGCAATCTCACGGGCGGTGGCCTCATTGTCTCCGGTCAGCATGTGGACTTCGATGCCGGCGGCGCGCAGCTCGCTGACAGCGCGGATGGAAGTTTCTTTTATCCGGTCTGTAATTCCGGCTATTGCCAGCACGTTTTCTTCATCGGCAAACCAGATGACGGTCTGTGCTTCCGATGTCAGTCGGGTTGCCTCTTCCTGCAGGGAGGGGGGGATGGCGATATGGTTTTCTTCCAGCAGTTTCCGGTTCCCGGCGAGGTAGGTCCGGCCTTGTGCCCGTCCTTTCACGCCTTTTCCGGTGATGCTTTCAAAGTCTTGAATGTCTATGGAGGCCGACTCCTTGAGGTGGTTCACCACGGCTTCTGCCAACGGATGTTCCGAGAGCTTCTCCAGACTATAGAAAATGTCCGACAGCGCATTGCCTGCAGTGGCGCCAGTACCGGGCGTCATTGCCTGCGTATTCCATATCAGCTTGCTGACTACCGGTTTTCCTTCAGTCACCGTTCCGGTCTTGTCGAGTACCACGGTGTCTATCTTCTTGGCAATCTCCAGGCTTTCGGCATCTTTTATCAGAATGCCCCTTTCGGCGCCCTTGCCGATGCCTACCATGATGGCGGTAGGAGTAGCCAGTCCCAGTGCACACGGGCAGGCGATGATGACCACCGTGACAAATGCCAGCAATCCGTGGGTGAATCCGCCGGTTCCGTCCAGTAGCATCCATGCGATGAAGGCAAGCACTGCGATGCCTATAATGGTAGGCACGAATATCCCGGCTATCTTGTCCACCAGCTGCTGCACCGGTGCCTTGCTTCCTTGCGCGTCCTGCACCATGTGTATAATCTTCGCCAGCAGTGTATCCGTGCCGATTTTCTCTGCCCGGAAGCGGAAACTTCCCTTCTGGTTGATGGTACCTGCAAAGACCTTGGCGTCTTTGTGCTTGGATACTGCTACCGGTTCGCCGCTCAGCATACTTTCGTCTACGTAGGAGCTACCTTCCGTCACGATGCCATCCACGGCAATCCGTTCTCCGGGCTTCACCAGGACGATGTCTCCGGGGCGAATCTGCTCGATAGGGATAACGCGCTCAAAGGAAGAGTGAGGGACAGCGTGTCCTTCATTCACAATGATGGTCACAGTCTTGGGTTGGAGCCCCATCAGTTTCTTGATGGCGGTTGAGGTGTTTCCTTTCGCTTTTTCTTCCAGCAGGCGGCCCAGCAGGATAAAGGCTATGATGACACTTGCCGCCTCAAAATATACATGCGGATGGATGCCTCTGGATAGCCAGAAGTCCGGAAATAGCATGTTGAACAGGCTGAACAGATAGGCGGTCCCCGTACTGATGGCTACCAGTGTGTCCATATTGGCGCTGCCATGCTGCAATTGTTTCCAGGCGCTGGTGAAGAATCCCCGCCCCAGCCAGAATACGACGGGAGTGGACAACGCCCACATGATGGGATTGGCATGGGGCATATCCATGAAGAACATGCCTATGATGACAACGGGCATAGACAAGATGATGGCCCAGGTTGTGCGGAATTTCAATACGCTGAATTTCTTGTTGTGGGCCTCTTCCGCCTCTTCGAGCGTGTTGCCGTCCTGGTTTATCAACAAGTCATATCCGGCCGCCTGCACAGCCTGCTGCAAAGCCTCGGAAGAACAGCTCGTAGGGTCATATTCCACGGTTGCCGTTGCCGAAGCGTAGTTTACGACCGCTTTCTTGACACCTGACTGATGGTTCAGCGTCTTTTCTACCCGTGCGGAGCATGAGGTGCAACTCATTCCCAATACGGGAAATGTCTCTTGAACTATATTCTTTTCTGCCATAACAATTTTGTATAAGTCATTACTCTTGCTATGAGTGACTTGGTTCCAAATGCAAATACCGTCAGTCTTATTCCGAGATACCGTTGGTTTCACTACTTGAAACCGTCGGTTTCTCGCATTGAAACCGATGGTGCCAAAAGTTGAAACTTGTTTGGCACCGTATACTGGCTACCTGACGCCTTGTTCTGGAGGGTGGAATCCATATTTTATATCAGTCATAGCGATACAAAGATAATGCTTTTTCCCTTGAAATTGTTCATAGCCTACCCCTAACGCCAAGCAGGTTCCTTCTTGCTGGGAAATGCCCGTCGGATGACTTCCCGGCTCAAGCCTGTCTGCACCACTCCCCGCATCAGCAGGTAAGTGAGGAAGGCAAGCCATAGAGCATGGTTTGCCAGGACGGGATGCAGCCCATAATATAAGATAAAAAAGCTGACAGCTGCCGCTGCCATGGAGAGGAGCATTCCTCGCGTGGCGGTGGCACCGATGAAGATGCCGTCCCAGATGAAGGCGGCTATCCCGACGGCGGGCACGGCAAGCGCCCAATAAAAATAGGTGTCGGCAACAGCTATCACTTCTTTGTCATCCGTCAATAGTCCGAGGAAGGCATTGCCTCCCAGCGCATAAACCAATGTAAAGAGAACCGCCATCACCGCTCCCCATCCGAAGAGGTGCCGGACGGTGTCTGTAAAGGCTTCCCGGTTGCGTGCGCCTATGTATCTGCCGCTTAAGGCTTCGCCAGCGTAGGCAAAGCCGTCCATTACATACGAGAATAAGGTGAAGAGCTGCATCAGCAGCGTGTTGACCGCCAGAATAATCTCTCCCTGCGAAGCTCCCGCCGAAGTGAAGAACAACGTGACTGCCACCAGGCAAAGGGTACGCAGAAAAATATCCCTATTCACTTGGAAAAACCGGAACATCGCCTCTTTCTCCCAGATACCTGCCTCTTCTCCCCCTTTAATTTTTAATTTATAATTTTTAATTTCCCACAATCTTTTCAGCCTGCCGTAGTTGTGCATCCAAAGGGCAATGCCCATCAGGAAGCCGGCATATTGGGCAATCAACGTCCCCAAAGCTACTCCTTCTACTTTCATCCCACATAGATAAACCAGTCCGAGGCTAGCAATGATATTGACCACATTCTGTGTGATGGCTATATACATGGGGATACGCGAATTCTGCATGCCGATGAACCATCCCGTCAGTCCGTATAGCCCCAGCATGGCAGGTGCACCCCAGATGCAGATATGGAAATAGAGCGTTGCCATTTCTCTGACTTCATCCGTGGGATGGATGAGAAGGAAGGCTCCCTGCCTGATAGGCGTTTGCAGCAGGATGAGACAGAATGCGACTGCCAGGCCTATGCCCACGGAACGCAACAGTAGGCGGACCACCTCCGGCAAATCCCGCTTACCGAATGCTTGCGAGGTCATTCCGCTGGTACCCATCCTCAGAAAGCCGAATATCCAGTAGATGATATTGAACAGCATGCCACCCACGGCAATGGCGCCTATGTAGGCGGGCGAACCCAGATGGCCGACGATGGCTACATCAATCAGGCCGAGCAGCGGCACGGTGATGTTCGATACGATGGAAGGTAAGGCTATTTGCAGTATTTGTCTGTCTCTGGGCTTCATTTATATTATTTAATTCATTAAGGTCGGCAAAGTTAACTATTTTTCTACTTTCAACTATTGATGGTTGCCGTAAAAATGCGTAGTTTTGTAGGTAGATTTCTATGAGACTGATTGGGCTGTTAAACTATATATATACACTAAAAATGAAAACCTTAACGTTGCTTTTCTCCTTGTTCTTGATGTGTCCGCTGTCTGTCTGGGGACAGTCGGCAGATGAGTTGCTTTCGAAAGTGTCCGATGCACTTTCCGAGGGTAAAGATGACTATGCGGTGAGTTTGTTTCGCCAGGCGGCAAATGCCGGTGAGGATAGGACGGAAATGTTCTACTGGACCAATGTGGACAAGAGCAGTGAGGTGGCTCCCCGTCTTGCGGATGTGCTGGCTGTGCACTACAAGGAAATGCGGAATTACGATAAAGCCTACCTCTTCTATAAGGAGTTCTTGCAGCGTCATCCCGAAGACGTACCTGCACTTGTCTCTTGTGCCGAAATGGAGATGATGCGGGGAAAGGAGAAAGATGCCTTGAAAACCTATGAAAAGGTATTGATGCTGGATGCCGACAATCTCCAAGCCAATATCTTCTTGGGGAATTATTATTATCTCCAAGCCGAGAAGGATAAGAAGAAGCTCGAAGAAGACTATAAAAAGATAACTTCCCCCACAAGGATGCAGTATGCACGCTATCGCAACGGATTGTCAGACGTGTTCACCAATAGCTACGGCAAGGCTAAGGCATACCTGCAACGCGTGCTTCAGGTATTCCCCTCCATGGAAGCAGGCAATACGCTGGAAAAGATAAAGAAGATGGAGCTGGAGCTGAAATAGCTGTCCGCATTCCGACTAATAGGAAGGGGCTGTTTGTCTCTTATTTCTCTCCGGTCTCTTTTAATCTCTTCAGATATTCCGAAGGTATGCAGCCGAATTCTTCCTTGAAGCATTGCCGGAAGTAGAACAGATTGTTTATACCTACCTTGAATGCTATTTCCGAAATGTTGTATTTGCCTTCCAGCAGGTATAACTCGGCGTGTTTCATCCTTATCTTGCGGACATATTCGTTGGTGGAAAGTCCGGTAAGCGCTTTCATCTTGCGGTAGAGGGTGGAATTGCTCATGCACATTTTATCCGAAAGATAGCTGATGTCTATTTTGTCTGAAGAAAGCCGTTCCTCTATCAGCTGGTTTATCTTGTGGATAAACTCGTTGTCCAGCTTGTTGAGCGATTCTGTAATGACAGCCGCTTTATTGCTTATGGCGGCATTGGCGCTGAAATGGTTTGCCAGGTTGCGCCGCGACTGGAGCAGGTTTTCTATACGGCTATGCAGCAGGCTGGCGCTGAACGGTTTGGTGAGGTAGGAGTCGGCACCTACCTGGTAGCCTTCCTCTTTGTTGCGCAGCGAGTCTTTGGCTGTCAGCAGTATAATGGGTATGTGGCTGGTGCGCACGTCTTTTTTCAGCTCACGGCACATCTCGTTTCCGTCCATTACCGGCATCATAATGTCACTGACGATGATGTCAGGTATTTCTTTCAGGGCGCTTTCCTTGCCCAGCTTTCCGTTGGCGGCAGTCTTTACTTCAAAGTGGTCGGAGAAGGATTCGGCTATATAGTCGCAGATGTCCGGATTGTCTTCCACTACCAGCAATATGGGTTTGTCGCTGGATGAAACTTGATTTACTTGTGCCTCTTCTATATGCTGGACGTTGCTTTCCTTTTCCTGCGAATCGGCATGCAGTGCCTGCGGGTAACTGTTGTCGGTAAGCAGGCTGACGTAGAAGGTGCTACCTTGATTGGGAGCACTCTCTACGCGGATTTCCCCTTCGTGCAAGGCTACGAGATTCTTCACCAGTGACAGTCCGATACCGGTACCCGAAGCCTGGTGTTTGCCGCCTTCCTGGTAATAACGGTCGAATATGTGGGGCAGAGCCTCCGGCTTGATACCGTATCCCGTGTCGCTGACCCGGATTTCCGTATAGTTCACTTCGGCACGTTCCACTTGCCGGATACCGATGCTGATGCTACCCTTTTCCGTGTACTTTAGGGCATTGGATATCAGATTGTCCAGGATGGTCTGGATAATTTCCTTGTCGAAGTATATAGGCATATGCTCTTTCTCCACCACCAGCCGGATATCGACGGCTGGCTTCCGGTTCAGTTCCTTGTACTTCAGGCCTATCTCGCGGATAAGGGGTACGAGGTTGTCCCGGCTCACGCAGAGTTTCTTGTTCTGGGTCTCGGTCTTTCTGAACTCCAATATCTGGTTGATGAGGTTCAGTAGCCGGATGGCACTTTGGTGAATGACGGATATCTTCTGTGCGTCTTTGGTGGATAGTGTATCACTTTTCTGTATGTCTTCCAGCGGACCCAGTATCAGCGTAAGCGGGGTGCGCAGTTCATGGGTGATGTTGGTGTAGAAGCGCAGGCGTTCGTTGTTCAGTTCCTGCTCGTGTTCGTGGCTCTGCTTCTCCAGTTGGTACAGTGCTTCAGCATCCAGTCTTTTCTTGTAGGCATAGAGTATAGAGAAAAGGATGATAAGGGACAGCAGGATATAGAATGACTTTGCCCACCAAGTAAGCCAAAGGGGTGGGGCGATGCGGATGTTCAATGAGGTGGTTGCGTCCGACCATGCTTGGTTGCGCATGCGCGTTTTCACTTGGAACTGGTATTTCCCGGGAGGAAGATTACGGAAGGTGACATTATTGGGGTCTGTAAGCGTATACCAGGAGTTCTCGAGTCCTTTCAGCATATAGGCATATTCCACTTGGTTGACCAGGGCATAGTTCTGGATGTTGAACCGGATACTGAAACTATTCTGTGTATATTTCAGTTGCACGTTCTTCTGTCCGTTTAAGGCAATGGTGCTCTGTCCGTTTTCCGGTTTGTTCAGCGGGTCGGTAATTTCAATGTTGGTGATGAATGCGGGTGGTGATTTGCGTTCCTGCAATACAACTTCCGGGTTGAAATAGCACAGACCGTTTATAGAGCCGAAGTAAAAGTTGCCGTCTTGTCCGTAGGCTACACTGCCCCGGCTGAAGCTTCCCATGGGTAGGTTGTCGTGATAGTCGTAGTTATAGAAAATGTCTTTACTGTCCACAAGACAGCTGATACCTTTGTTGGTGCTCACCCAAATATTTCCTGCTTTGTCCTCACCGATGGCTTGTATGTGGGTGTTAGCCAGTCCGCTTTCACGCTGGTATACTTTGTAGTTTCTGTCTGTCAGGGAGGGGAAGCATACCAAGCCTTCCCCCGTGGCCACCCATAACCGCTTTCTGCTGTCTTCGTAGAGAGCATTGATGGTATTGGAGGGGAATTTGGCTAGGACGTTGAAGAGCTGGATGCTTTGGAGTTGAGGGTCATAGAGGCCCAGGCCTCCTCCGAAGAATCCTACCCAAACTTGGTCTTCGGAATCTTTCAGCACACAGCGGGCCAGATTGTTCTCCAGATTGTAGTGTGCCTTGATTGTCTTGCTGTCACAATCTATAAGATAGACGCCTTCGCTGGTTCCGACCCAAATGTTTCCCTGCTTGTCTTCATGAAAGGAACGTACGTCAGTGCGTGACTTGTCTTCGGAGAAAATCTGCCGGAAGCTTTGGCTCTTGGGATTGTAGTAGGCTATTCCTCCATAAAAAAGCCCGAACCATAATCCTCCCTTTGAGTCGCACAAGGCTGCCTGCACCGTATTGCTTCTGAATTTCTTGTTGTCAGCATTGTATATGGCTATTCGTCTTCCCTTGTTGAATACGTTGATTCCTCCTCCATCGGTTCCTATCCAGAGGTTACCGGCTTTGTCCATACAGACACCGAAGGCTATTTTACTGTTCAGGCTGTTGTTGGTGGATGGAAAAGGAGAATATTTATAAGTGCTGAAGAGTGACGGCTCGCGTTTTATGAAGTTGATGCCGCCTCCCCAGGAACCTGCCCATACATTACCGAAGGAATCTTGGAGCAGGCAACGGATACTGGAGTTGGACAAGCCGTATTCATCGTCTCCCTCCCGGATAGAAAGCGCATGAATCTGGTCCGACGAACGGAAAAGCTGTTGGGACAAATCCACTACAGCAATGCCGCCGAATTCCATGGCTATCCAAAGTCTGTTGTCATCCAGTTGGTGTATATCATATACACGGTGCGATATGCAGTTGGTTTTGTCGTCGAAGGGGATGAAACTTTCCGCTTCCGGGTTAAACAGTACCACTCCTCTATCGGTTCCTATCCATATGTTTCCGCTTTTGTCTTTGTAGACACATGTCACTTCGTTGCCGGGCAGGCTGTTGGGGTTTTGCGGCTCGTGTGTGAAGTTCTTGACTGTCTTGTCTTTTATGGAAAGTATACTGAATCCCCGGTCCACATGCCCGATATAGAGTAGTCCGTTACCACCGTCTATGGCAGACCAGATATGGTTGCTTGCAAAACCCGGTACGGTTTCGGTATTGTAATGGGTGAATTGCCCGGTTTGCTTGTCAAAATAGTCCACGCCTTTCCAATAGGTGCAAATCCATAGGTTACCGTCGGAGGCGGCAATGATTTTGGTAATGTCGTCCGTAACCAGGCTTTCAGGGTTGTTTTCGTTGTGTCTGTAAGTGATGAATGAATCGTTGGCATAATTGTATGCATTGATTCCGGCACGCTGGGTTCCTATCCATAAGATGGAGTCGACGGGATCGTCCAGCAGACAGTTCAGTTCGTTGCCGGTGATGCTTTGCTTGCCGGTTGTTTCTTTTTTATAATAGGTAAGGAAGCGTATTCCGTCGAATTTATTTAAACCCTCTTCTGTGGCAAACCATAGAGAGCCCCGTTTGTCTTGGGCTATGCTTACCACATGGTTGTTGGACAGCCCTTCACGGATACTCAGATGTTTTATGGTATATGGCTGCGCGGATAGCAGGAATGGCAGGCATAGGAAAATGGAAAGTAGAATCTTCTTCATAACGGGTCGTTTTTCATTGCATGAGTCAAAAGTACAAATAAAATCTTTAGATGATGTGCACAAATCGTGCATTGACAGATTTATATGCCTTCTCTGCAAGATTTATACAGCTGTTGAATCGAAAATTGGCATATGTTTGCATTGCCGATTATTATAAATCGGAACAAAATGTACTTTTTTGTTTAACTTTAATAATAATATTTATGAAGAAGCATTTCTTTAACGCCACTTTCTGGGCGTTATTATCGCTGGCTTTATGGACTACTGGATGTAGTGACGATGACGGATACTCTGATGTAGACGGGCAGATTCCGACAATGACATTGGTGACGGATCATATTGAATCCGGTGCCGGCCATCGTTTTACCATTGAAGGTTCGTTGGCTGACCAGGATGGAATTGTATCCGTCAATTTGCAATGTGCCGATCTTTATCTGAACAAGACCATTGATTTGGTCGAAATCTATGGAGCTCCCCAAACGGAGTATGAGTTGAGCTATTCTTATGACCTCAAGCGTGATGAAATCGGTGAACGCTTCACCGTGAAAGTGACCGTAACAGATGCGGGCGGGCGTGAAGTGTCGCAGGATGTGTTGATAACGATGGATGGGGACTTTGAGAATCCTACATTTACAATTGCCCCTGGTAAGGAGGTTACCGTACTGATAAAGGATGAAACAAAGTTCAACCTGAATTTCACGGTGAAAGATGACCGGATACTGGATTATGTACTCATTGAGATTCCTGGGGTAGAAGGTTTTGAAAGCCGCCGTATAGAGGCTGGCGGGCAATCTACTTTGAGCTTTACGGAGAAGATTATTCTGCCTAATGAGGTGAAAAGTTACGATGTGACTTTGACGGCTGTGGATGCCAGAGGCAATCAGACAGTGACCAATAGTACCATCAGTGTATCTGAAATGCCTGACTTCCCCAAAATGTATCTGGCCGATGTGGCAACCGTAGAGGAATTGAACAGTGATATTTTCGGTGTACCGATGGTGATTAACCATACGGGCGAGTACCAATATCGTGCACGTTATTATAATAAAGCTGCCGGTACGGAAATTTTCTTCTTACCGCAAAAGACAGACTTTACTCCTATCTGTTTTGGCCTTGATCCGGAGGATAATACAAAACTGACGGATGACCCGGAAACGGCTAAACCTATTGTCTTGGATGAGGCTGGTGTTTATTATGAAATAGACATCAATGTGAAAGAGTCTACTTATAGTATGCGCACGTACTCGGTGACAGAGGCTACAAATCCGATGAAATATGAATATGGAAAGCCTTGTTTTGACCGTTGGGAGAATGGGGAATCGTTCATTGATTTCTATATCGGTTGGGGAGGTTCTCCTCAGGATGCGGGAAATCAGTTGTTTGCCCAGGATAAAAATAATCCTCATCTTTTCTATTATCCGGAAAATGGAACTTGGACGCTGGAAGCCGGTGAAGAAATGAACTTCATCATATCCAATTATCATCCCGACGGATGGTGGGATCATGTGGAATGGCGGTGTGACGACTCTCAGAATGTAGAGAAGTTTGGTTACTTCAGTAAGAAAGGGGATGTGAATCCTAATTGGGAAGGCACCAATCAGCGTTGGGAAGACGGCTCGATGGTAGGTGACAACTGGATGAAGCCTACGGTTACGGTGACCGGCAACTACCGCTTTGAGTTTGACGCGCATTTGGGTCGCGGCAAGATTGTTCCTGCTAATTAAAAAGTAACATTAGATTTAAGATATGAAAAAGCAAATTCTATTATTATGTCTTGCGCTGATAAGCCTTTGCGGTTATGCGCAGCAGATAACGGTTAAGGGTGTGGTGACTTCGGCCACCGACCAGCAGCCGTTGATTGGAACTACAGTTCAAGTGAAAGGTACCGGTACGGGTACAATTACCGGTATCGACGGTGATTATACATTACCCAATGTAGACAAGAATGCAGTGTTGGTATTCTCTTCTATTGGTTTTGAGTCTCAGGAAATAGCTGTAGGTGGACGTACTACGATTAACGTGGTACTGAAGGAGGCTGCGGAATTACTGGATGAAGTGGTGGTTATCGGTTATGGTGCTGTGAAAAAGAGCGATTTGACCAGTTCTATTGCTACAGTAAAAGGCGATGAAATCACTGAAACCGTGACCGGTAATGCTATGGATGCTTTGCAGGGTAAGGTAAATGGTGTACAAGTCACCAGTGGTGGTGGCCCTGGAGCTACTCCGAAGGTGCTGATTCGTGGTGTAACTACCGTAAACGGTACGAATCCGCTGTATGTAGTGGATGGTATGCCGGTAGGTGACAATATCAACTTTCTGAATAGTAACGATATTGCTTCCATGGAAGTATTGAAAGATGCTTCGGCTGCCGCTATCTATGGTACACGTGCATCAAACGGTGTCATCCTGATTACTACAAAGAAAGGTAAGACTGGTAAAGCCCGCATCAATTGGAATTCTTCTGTTGGTTTCCAGACCGTGGCCAAACCTAATATTGCCGGTGCGGCTGAATATAAAGAAGTGTTCAATACCCGTTATACGAATGATGGCCTTTCTTCTATCTGGAACGATACGGGTGCTACGACCAATCCCGGTGGTACAGACTGGTGGGATACTGTAGTCAATAAAACAGCTTTGGTGCAGAACCATTCACTTAGTGTTGCCGGTGGCTCAGAACAGTTTGTTTATAACTTTAGCGTGGGCTATTATCGTAACAACTCACAGTTTGATGTAGGTTATTGGGATAAGATAAATATCCGTCTGAATACTGAATATACATTTAATAAGTATGTAAAATTGGGAGTTGATATTGCTCCACGTGTCGAATCATGGGATGATACCCCAAACCAGTTCTCGGCAGCCATGGCTATGGACCCGACAACTCCGGTATTCCGTCCGCAGGACCAATGGGAGGATAATGAGTACAACAACTATCAACGCTCTTACAACAACCAGGAGTGGAATCCCGCCGGTTCAATTGCCCGTAGCAATGCTCATTCTCGCGAGTTGGGTGCCATTCTGAATACCTATCTGCAGGTAAACCCGATAGAAAAGCTGACGTTGCGCACCCAGTTCGGTGCCAATGCACACTATCGCCGTTCTGATTCATTCGTTCCGAAGTTCAATATGGATCCGTTGGAGAAACAAGACTTGAACGAAATCACCCGCCGCAATCAGGAGTGGTTTGACTGGAACTGGACGAATACAGCCACTTACATGGACACTTTCGCTGAAAAGCACAACTTGAATGTAATGGCTGGCTTTACTGCCGAACGTTTTGCATGGTACAATACTCAGGCACGGCGTGATAATGTTCCCAATAATCTGGACCAGATGCAGGAAGTGAATGCCGGACAGCAGGGTACGGATGAGGCCAACGGTGAAACCACTTACAATACGCTGGTCTCTTTCCTGGGTCGTGTCATGTACAATTACGATAACCGTTACTATATTTCGGCATCTCTTCGTGCTGACGGTTCTTCCCGTTTCCCGAAGGGCAGCAAGTATGCCCTCTTCCCGTCAGTTTCCGCTTCCTGGCGTGTCATCAGTGAGGCATTTATGCAGGACCAGGACATCTTCAGTGACCTGAAGCTTCGTGGAGGCTGGGGCCGTGTAGGTAATCAGAATATCAACAATAATGCTACCCTTACTTTGTTGAGCGAAACCCAATACTATTATGGCAATACGTTGGCAAATGGTTACTTCGTATCTACAGTAGGTAACAACCAGTTGAAGTGGGAGACTGTGGAAGATTGGAACGTAGGTGTGGATATGTCATTCCTTGATTCACGTTTGGGTGTAACATTCGAATATTTCCAGAAAAAGTCCATTGACATGCTCTACCAGAAACAGAATATCCTCTCTTTGGGATATGATAATTGGAACAGCCAGATTTGGATGAACATCGGTAGTATGCAGGCCCGCGGTTGGGAAGTGGGACTTACCTGGCGCGATGAAATCGGCAAGGATTTCTCTTACGATCTTGGTCTGAACCTTTCTGCCGTACGCAACAAGGCCATCAAGTTCTCGGGCGACGGTCCTATCAATGTCGGTGGATTCAATAGCGACCAGATTATCCGTAACGAAGATGGTGGTTTTATCTCCCGTTTCTACGGTTACGTGGCCGATGGCTTGTTCCAGAATTGGGAAGAGGTGTATGCGCACACTGACGAACACGGAACACTGATTCAGCCCAATGCAAAACCGGGAGACATCCGCTTCAAGGACCGGGACCATAACGGAGTGCTCGATGCCAATGACAAAGATTATATCGGCAATCCTTATCCTGATTTAATGATGGGTCTGAATATTGGTATGCGTTATAAGAACATTGATTTTGCAGCCAATTTCTATGGTACGTTCGGTAATGATATTTACAATGTTACCAAAGGAAGGTACTCCGGTTCAGGTGGACAGAATGTCTGGGCAGGTACACTGGAGAAAGCATGGCATGGCGAGGGTACCGGCAATGATATTCCCCATTTGTCGAGCAATGACTTGAACCTGAACTATAGCCGTGTTTCCAGTTTCTATGTGGAAGATGGTTCCTACTTGCGTTGCAAGCTGTTGCAGATAGGCTATACGCTTCCTAAGAAATGGGTTGGAGGTGCTGACTTGCGTCTTTCCTTCTCTGCACAGAATCCGTTTACCATTACCGGTTATTCGGGAATGGACCCCGAACGCCCGATGGTTGACGGTACTACCGACAGCTCTGGCAGTGCCATCAATACCGGTATTGACAACGTGGCTTATCCTAATCCGAGAACATTCTTGTTTGGCATTGACTTCAAATTTTAATTCTTGATTATCCATGAAACGAATATTTACAATAGTAGTTCTGATTGCTTCGCTGGTGTTTACCTCTTGCGAGGACTTCTTGACCGAAGACGTACGCGGGCAATTGAACGTGGACACTTATTATAAGTCCATAGAAGAGTGTGAATCCGCAGTCACGAGCTGTTATCAGGCTATGACGTATGGAGGATGGTGGCAAATCAACACCGTGTGGTTACTTTCCGAAATGTGTGGGGATGATGCCTGGATGGGGAATACTTCTCAGTCTCAGAGTGATTATATCTCATTGGCGCATTATCAGGGAAACGGTGCCAGCAATGGCCCTATCTCCAATTTTTGGCAGTACCGTTACAAAGGTATTTTACGTTGTAACATAGCCATAGAACGCATTGCGGCTCTCGAAACCCAAGAGACAGAAACCAGAGACCGTCTGGTGGCAGAAGCCCGTTTCCTGCGTGGCTACTATTACTTCGAATTGGTGAGAAATTTTGGCGGGGTGCCCTTGATGACCAGTTTCCAAATGCCGGAAGAAGTGGAGGGAACAGAACGTGCTACGGCAGAAGCCGTGTACAAATTCATAGAGGATGACCTGATGGCAGCTGCCGAAATACTGCCGCAACGCAGTACTGCGCAAGTAGGGCATGCTACCCGTGGCGCCGCTTTAGGATTATTGGGTAAAGTGTACCTCTATCAGGAGAAATGGCAGGCTGCCCATGATGTGTTGAAGACTGTGATAGATGAAGGCGAATACCAATTGCTTCCCGATTTCGGGCAGGTATGGAATGTCGACTATGACAACAGTGCGGAGAGCCTTCTGGAAATCCAGTATGAATATCATCCCACTTTGGGCTTAGGAGGGGCGCTTGCTACGGTAACCGGTGCCCGTAATGGTCCTGGTGATGGTTGGAGCTGGTGTCAGCCTACGGCAAATTTGGAGCAAGCTTATATTGAGGCCGGTGATACGGAACGTTTGAAATGGACAATAATCAAGTCGGGCTGTACAGAAATTGCCGGCGAAGACCAATTCGAAGATTTCATTGACGCAAGCAAAGCGTTGAATAAGTATCAGGAATATCTTGATAAATATGGTTGGGACCCCAATTGCTATATTATCAATCCTGCTGACCATAAGTCGGCACGTATCATCCGCAAGTATTTCCTGCCGATGAAATACCGTGCCCAAGGCGATGCGACGGCTTACGCCACGGACAAGAGTCCTTTGAATCACCGCATTCTGCGTTATGCCGATGTCCTTTTAATGTATGCTGAGGCCTGCAATGAACTGGGTGATGACGCTTCTGCCCGTGATGCTCTCAATCAGGTGCGCAGACGTGCCAAGTTGGATGACGTTACGGCAAGTGGAAAGGCATTGCAAAGTGCCATTCGCCTGGAGCGCCGTTTGGAATTGGCTTTCGAGCAGAACCGTCTGTATGATATCCGCCGCTGGACTGATACAAATGGTAAAAAGATGATTAGCAATATCCTGGGACCGAACGGTTCCTTTGTGAAGTGGAACACTGAAGAGGCTACCCGTGACGCTCTTGAGTGGGAAAATAAAGGTGAAGCAAGTGACAAAGGCATCACTTTCAATGAAAACCGCGACATGGTGTTCCCCATTCCTTTGTACGAAATCACGATGTCCAACGGTTCCATTACCCAGAATCCGGGTTGGAATTAAACACATTCTGATGAAAGCAGATTGTTGCAGGAACTGATTATTCAATAGGTCTTTATATTCTGTCGCGGATAGTTTGCAATGGATTATCCGCGGCAGTTTTTTTAATCCAAAATAATATCATGAATTTGAGACACATTTTTATTCTTCCGGCACTGCTTACCGCAATGGCTTGCAGCGATGATTCTCCCGTTACACCGGATACTCCCGACACTCCTGATGGTCCGGACATTACAAACAGCGTAGAGAAACTGGTGAGCATCGATGCCGGACAGACTTTCCAGACAATAGCCGGCTTTGGCGCTTCGGACTGTTGGTCGCCTGCCTTTGTGGGCAAGTCATGGACTTCGCATCGTGCGGGGATTACGGAACTGCTTTTTTCTTCAGAGATTGTGGGCGGCAAGCCGAAAGGAATCGGCCTTTCCCAATGGCGGGTGAATCTTGGTGGCGGCAGTGCCGCGCAAGGTGAAGCCTGCGGCATCGAGGACAAATCCCGTCGTGCGGAATCCTATCTTACCGATGACTTGACGTACGACTGGACCCGTTGCGAGGGACAACGTTACTTCATGGACCGTGCCAAGGAGCTGGGATGTAACAATTTCGTTCTTTTCAGCAATACACCTCCCGTGCAGTACACCTATAATGGAAAAGGATTTTCCGCCAGAGGGGGACTTTCCAATCTGAAACCGGAACATTATGGTGACTTTGCAGGATATATGGCCGATGTAGCGGCCCGTTATACCGCTGAAGGCTATCACATAAGCCATATCTCGCCCGTCAACGAGCCGCAGTACAACTGGGACAGCGGTCAGGAGGGCAGTGGCTGGACCAATGACGAAGTGGCTGCACTGGCACGCGAGTTGGATATGTCGTTGGATGACCGGGGGCTTTCCACAGACATTCTCTTGGGCGAATCCGGTGATTGGGAGTATCTGTATAAAGTGAAAGGCGATGCCAACCGCAGTAATGTATTCTCAGCTTTCTTTACACCCGGCTCTTCCGCCTACGTGGGTGACTTGGCACACGTGAAGAATCTCATTTGCGGACACAGCTATTGGACTGACGGCACATGGGACGGTATGCGCAACGTGCGCAAGCAAGTGGCCCAGGCTGCCGGTCAGTATAATCTGGATGTTTGGCAGAGTGAATGGAGTATGCTGGGCGATAATTACAGCAGTTCCGAATTCGTGGGCTACGAGCAGGCTTCTGAGATGGATATCGCTTTCTACATGTCGAAGGTCATCCACAATGACCTCACTGTGGCTGGGGTGTCTTCCTGGAGTTACTGGACATCGATGGATGTTTCCCGTTGGGGGCATAAGAACCGTTTTCTCTTGATTTCGCTGGTACCTGCCGGTGGCGAGTATGGTGATATAGAGCAGGAGGGAAGCTATCAGGCTACTGCCACTCTTTGGGTACTGGGCAATTACAGCCGCTTTATCCGTCCGGGATACCGCCGTATTACCCTCGACTTGAACGAATCGCGTACTTTTTTCGGTTCCGCCTGGCTTTCTCCCGAGGGGGATAAGGTAGTGGCCGTCTATACAAACATGTCTGATAAGGCGGTTCGCTTAGGTGAAACGCATGTGGGATGGAGCAATGAAGCGAAGTCAATAGCTACTTATACAACTACCGGTAGCAAGAATCTGGTGGAAGGAACGGTGGCGGCAGGCAAGCAGGTGATTCTGGAAGCCAAGAGTGTGACAACCGTGGTGTATAGCCTGAAGTAAGGAATTAGTTTAACTTCAAAGAAAATCTATATGAAAATGTATTTTAAGAATAACAGGACTGCTCTTGTCTTTTTGCTGGCAATGCTGGTCGTTGCTCCGATAAAGGCGCAGGTGGCATTTGGCGATGCCGCAAAATTCAATGACGGATGGCTGTTCCGGCTGACGGACGACTCGGCTATTGTCCGGACTGACTATGACGACAGCGAATGGCGGAAGCTTTCTTTGCCACACGATTGGTCCATAGAGGGGCAATTGTCGCCCACACTGGCCAGTTGCACCGGGTACCTGCCGGGTGGGATAGGCTGGTATCGCAAACACTTCAGGGTTGAAGACAACGCAACACGTCATTATATCTATTTCGAAGGGGTATATAACCGGAGCGAGGTTTACCTGAACGGGCATCTGCTTGGCAGGCGCCCCAACGGCTATGTATCGTTTCTTTACGACATGACCCCTTACCTGAAGGAAGGCGACAATGTGCTGGCTGTCCGTGTAGACCATAGCCGTTATGCCGATTCACGTTGGTATACGGGGTCGGGCATCTATCGCGATGTATGGCTGGTGGCTGCTCCCGATACACATATTGCGCAATGGGGTGTGGGCTGGCATGCCGCTTCGCTGACAGACAAGCAAGCCGTCGTTGCGGTCGATGTAGAGGTGGAGAAGCACAAGGCAACTTCCGACAAACTGGAACTGAAGGCTTCACTGTACGATACTGCCGGAAAGAAGGTGGCACAACGCCGTGTGCGTGTTGCCGATGGAAAAGAGGGCATTGCCAAGCAAAGTCTTGACTTGAAAGTGTCCAAACCCCATCGTTGGAATCTGGATAATCCGTATCTGTATACATTGAAAACCGAATTGCTTGCCAATGGCAAACGCATTGACGGCAGTGAGACCAAAGTGGGACTGCGTACGCTGGAATTTGATGCCAACAAAGGTTTTGCCCTCAACGGCAACTGGATGAAGGTAAAAGGTGTATGCCTGCATCATGATGCAGGAGTGCTGGGTGCAGTAGTGCCGCCGGAGGTATGGGAACGCCGTCTGAATAACTTGAAAGGGATTGGCGTAAATGCCATCCGCATGAGCCATAACCCACAAGCCCCCGTTCTTTATGAACTGTGTGACCGCCTGGGATTTCTTGTAATGGATGAAGTCTCTGACGAATGGGAGTTTCCGAAACGCAAATGGGTACAAGGCTGGAATGTGGGTACTCCGAGTTATGACGGTACTTTCGACTTCTTCGAGGAGTGGATAGAACGGGACGTAACCGATATGGTACGTCGTGACCGCAATCATACCTGTATTTTCTTGTGGAGTATCGGCAATGAAGTGGATTATCCGAACGACCCTTATTCGCATCCCGTTCTTGATGGAGCTAAAATCAACCAGCCTATGTTCGGGGGCTATAAGCCGGATGCTCCCGATGCCATGCGCATCGGAACCATAGCAAAGCGTCTGGCTGCCTGTGTACGTGCCGTGGACACTTCCCGTCCCGTGACCGGAGCTTTGGCGGGTGTCGTGATGTCGAACGAGACGGAGTATCCCGATGCTGTGGATGTGGTGGGGTATAACTATACGGAAAACCGCTACGACCAAGACCATGCCACTTATCCGGACCGCATTATCTATGGAAGCGAGACGGGTTCGGGGCTTGATGCCTGGTATGCCGTCCGCGACAAGGATTTCATCTTCGGGCAGTTCATCTGGACCGGTACGGATTATCTGGGTGAATCGGGCAGATGGCCGTCCCGCGGTTTGTACACGGGTTTGCTCGATTTCGGAAGTTTCCCCAAGCCACGCGGACATTTCCGGGCTTCGTTGTGGTGCGAGAATCCGGTCACGTATGCAGGAACATATCCGGTATATGTCCATCCCAAGCATCCCGAGCATGTATTCCTTTCGCTTGATGCATGGGACATCTGGAACTATGACGAGGGGCAGAACATACGTGTGGTGTGTTATACCAATGCTCCGCAGGCGCGTTTGCTGCTCAACGGCAGAGTGGTAGGCGAGATGAAACCTTATGATGAAAAGACCGGCATCATCTACTGGGATATTCCTTTCCGGGCTGGTGAGCTTCGTGCTGAGGGCTGCGATAAGGAAGGAAATGCCTTGTCGAGCTATTCCATCCGGACATCCGGACGTCCTTATGCCATCCGTGCCACGGCGGATCGCACTATTTTGTCCGGCGACCGCGCCACTGCGCACATAACCGTAGAGGTGGTTGACGAAGAAGGTACTGTTGTGAAACTTGGCGACAATGAAATTACGTGTACAGTTGAAGGAGCGGCGCGTCTGCTTGGGCTCGAAGGCTCTGACAACAGTGACATGAGTGATTATACCGATAACCGTCACCGCGTATACCACGGGCGTTTGCTGGCCTATATACAGACTACCGGAGGAGAGGGACCGGTTAAAGTAAAGTTTGCTTCCCCCCTTCTGAAAGGAACTGAAGTAAAGTTTGAAGTAGGGCAGTAGTACACTACTATGGACTTATGTTTGTGCCATCGTATTGGCACAGTCGTGCCAGTACGATGGCAAGGCTGTGCCAGTATGGTGGCACAACTTTGCCAATGCGATGGCACGGGTTGTGCATTTCTTACAGAATGTATTGCACTTCCTTGAACAGATATTCCCGTTCACTTCCTCCTTCATCCTCCAGCACGAACCGTCCGTCTTGCTCTACACGCAGCAACCGGGCAAGGAACTTGCCGTTGGCATCTTCATAAGGGTGCAATCCCCGGCGACGGAAAAGGGAGCGGGCATACCGTGTGGATATCTCGTCGGAGTAGACGGCGAAGTCCTCCATTTGGAGGCTGTTGTAGTAGATTTGTACACGTCTTAGGATATGGGCAAGGATTTCATAACGGTCGTGCTCCTTTCCGGTGATTTGTTTCAGTGAGACGGGGTTGGGAGCATCACTGTTGAAGACTTCCTGGTTGATGTTGATACCGATTCCGGCAATGCTGCGCCTGATATGATGTCCGGAAAGGTCGTTCTCTATCAGTATGCCGCAGATTTTCTTGTCTTTCCAATAAATGTCGTTCGGCCATTTGATGGTGATTTCATCAGACCATCTGCTCAGCTCTTCCTTAATGGCGAGGGAAACGATTTGTGAAAGGATGAACTGCCGGCGGGCTTCCAGAAAAGAAGGGTAGAGTACAAAGCTGAAAAGCAGGTTCTTGCCTTCTTCAGCTTCCCAGGTGTTGCCGCGCTGGCCTTTACCGGCAGTTTGGAACTCGGCAGTCACGGTTGTTAGTTCGGCAACGGATTCTTGCAACTGGTTGCAAAGCTGGCTGAGGTATTGGTTGGTCGATGCCGTCTCGTCCAATGCCACCAGCGGGAACGGGAATGTGTCAGGGCAGGGCTTCATATTCGGTACGCATTTTTTTGGTGAACTTCTTCAATACTTCTTCCACGGAGTGGTCTATCAGTTGCTTCAACAGTTTGTCGTCGACGTCACCGTCAAGGAACACCTGGTTCCAGTACTTTTTGTTGAAGTGATAGGCACCTTCGATGGCAACATAGTGCTCCCGCAGTTCGAGTGCATATTCGGGGTCGCATTTCAGACAAATCTTGTTGGCGCTTTCCAGGTCGATAAGTGCAAACATTTTATCCATGACTTTCATCACGAGCGAGTATTCGTCAAACGGAAAGCATTCCGTGACGGCTTTTTTGCTGAGGCAATATTCGCGGGCGGTTTCGATGTCCATGATGGTATTTACGGTTTTACGGTTTACAATTTACGATTGAAATAACTCTTGCTTGTCAATTTTCAACTCTCAGAACATCGGCGGATAGAAGGCTTCTTTGAGATGCTCTATCCTGAATGCACCCGGTTCGCCTACAGCCGTTATGATGTCGAAGCGGACGGGTGCATCCAAGCAGAAGTGCTTGATATAGGCATCGGCCGCTACGACAATACGTCGTATTTTCTGCCAGTTCACGGCATCCTGCGGCTCAATGTAATCCGTATTGCTACGGGTTTTCACTTCCACAATAATCAGTTCCTTATCTTTGTCGGCTACAATATCCAGCTCAAGGTGATTCTTCCGCCAGTTACGGTCACGTATGGTGTAACCGTTCTGTTCCAAGTATTTGGCAGCGGCGTCTTCACCGGCTTTTCCAAGAGTATTGTGTGCACTCATTATTCTGCGTGTCTGGCAGGCATCAGCATACCGTCGTGTCCAGGACGGAAGATAGCGGGCAACTTATAAGTTTTACCATCCAATGTATTGACCACTGCACTGCGCGTTTGGGGGGCTGGATTTGTACCGGTAATCAGTTCAATGGCCTTGGCATACAGAGGTTCTTCATTGTTTCCATAATCTTTATGAATATAGAATACACCTTGTTCGTTATAAGGATTGGTTTCATCCATCAATATATCGGGTTCAAATCCTTTTTCATACTCCCCGAATCCTTTGGCGTTATAGCTTTGGAAGGTGATAGGAACAACACGATATGTGTTATTCCGGACAGTGTACTCCTCATATTCCATACCTACGTTCTTACCAGTGGTCTTTTCACCTATAAGTATTACGTCCAAATCTATTCCTTCTAAGGAATTAATGACGAGTTCACTGGCAGAGGCCGTTCCATTTCCGACAAGGCAGTAGACGCGGGGAAGGTTGAGGCTTCCGGCTGATAAGGAAGTACCCAAGTTGGGATAACTGGAGTATGCAAATAATTCATCTTCCCGTTTGTTATTGAGTTTTGCCATTCTTTCATCATTGTATCGTAAACTGCTGAATACTTTACCTTGAGAGGCAGTACCGGCAATACAAGTTGCTATCAGATTAGCCGACATGGTATGCCCACCACCATTGTACCGCAAGTCCAGAATCAAATCTGTGACGTTCTTGTTTTTAAAATCTTTGAAAACATTGAATAATTCTTGGTCAAAGCCTGCCTCGAACCCAGAATAAACGAGGTAACCGATTCTATGTCCTTCTATATCTTCCTTGACATTACTGAAGATGACGGGGTTGTTGTATGTGGCTTTGGAAGTTATGGTGTATTCCTTTTGCCCGGTAATGGTGCCTCCTTCTACGACATCTTCTGTCAAAGTATAGTTGATAGTTGCATCTGGTGACAATATGTCGTAATAGAAGTTATTAATATTGTTATTATTTATCTTCTTTCCATTTATCAGGCTTATCATTGCTCCTCGTTTGAGTCCAGCTTCGGAGGCCGGTGAATCGGGATATACACCTTGGAGGCAGAAATAAATGGTATTTTCTGCTTGTGTGCCAATGCTTATGGGGGTTATACCGGTGATACCGAAACTATATGCCAGTTCCTTGTTTACAATTTTGGTGGTACGGGTTGAACTAATATTGGGCAATAGCTGGATATAAGAGAAAAGATTATAATATGTCTTGCCGTCGCTACCGACATATGTTTTTTTATCCAATGTATTGGTAGTCATACTTCCCAATGCATCATAGAAGAAGTCTTCATAGCCTTTGTTATGGTCAAGATTCAACGTTTTGTATTCATCGTTCCAGAGATACATTTCCCTCAGATATTCATCAACTTTTGCGTTAATCTCCATATCTTCAGTGGTTTGGGGAACACTGGTCCCCTTTTGTGTAACTTCAAAACTTGCAGGAGAATAGCCGTCTATATTAATGGAAATTCTGGCTGTCCGGTCGGTGGTGGAACTTGTACTTACAGATAATTTCAAGGTGCTTTGTCCTTTTGTACCCGAGGTCGTATTCAGTTTGCACCAATCCGCTCCTGAGGTGACGGAAGCTACCCATTTGGCTGCAGCATTGAAGCTTACAGACAACTCATTATCCTGGCTGATCTCCAGGGATTTTCCCTCTGTCCAACTCTGATTGGTTATGCCGGTATTAAGTTTATTATCGTCATCGTCACTACATGAGATAAAACTTATACTGAACAATGTGAGTAGAAAGAAACTAAGATAATTTACATGTTTCATACCTTTTAAATTTAGAACTCTCCAAAAATACGTTTTTAATTACTAAATTAAAATGTTTTTAAGAAATACTTTAAGTTTACCGGTCAAAAAAATATTTCAGTGCTATTTAAGTGTTTCCGATATAAAAATTACGTAGGTTCGTTTTGTTTTTACAGAAGTAAAAGTAATTTTGCAGGAAATATGAGAAAGAGAGATAAAACGTGTGCGAAAGCAACGCCCGAAGAACCGAAACGCGAGCAGCGCATGGTATGCCTGATGAGCGAGGAAGAGCAGCGGATTGTGGACCGTTATCTGGAGAAATACAAGATAACGAACAAGTCGCGTTGGCTGCGGGAGACTATTCTCATGTTTATCCATAAGAATATGGAAGAGGATTATCCTACTTTGTTCGGTGAGCACGACATGAGGAGGTGAAAATTAAAAATTAAAGGGGGTGGCGTTGGACGATAGCTATTATATGAAGCAGGCGCTTTTGGAAGCCCATAAGGCCGGTGAACGGGGAGAAGTTCCCGTAGGTGCAGTTGTGGTGTGCAAGGACCGTATCATAGCTCGTGCCCATAATTTGACGGAGACTTTGACGGATGTCACCGCCCATGCCGAGATGCAAGCCATTACCGCTGCCGCTGCAACTCTTGGCGGCAAATATCTGAATGAATGTACTCTCTATGTCACAGTGGAACCCTGCGTGATGTGTGCTGGTGCCATTGCCTGGGCGCAGATGGGACGTCTGGTGTTTGGTGCTGAAGATGAGAAAAGAGGGTATCAGCGCTATGCCTCGCAGGCATTGCATCCCAAAACACAAGTAGTAAAAGGAATTCTGGCAGATGAATGTGCCGCCCTGATGAAAGAGTTCTTTGCCGCCAAGCGCAAATAATCTCTAATCCTTTATCCCTAATCTCTACTCTTTGATTTCTTCAAAATCCACATACTCTCCCTCGTCTTTGGAGAACAGTTTCTTGTGGCGGGGGCGTATTTCACCTTCTTCAGTTTGTGCCTCCTCAGACGATTGTCTATTATCATTGTAGGAATACCCTCCCGGCTGGTAATTACCATTTCCTTTTTGGTAGGGACCGGAGTTGGAGGAAGTACGGCGTCCGCCCAATCCGAATATGTTCCGGATGACAGTACCGATAATGCTGAGGCCAATGAGCAGAATGGCAATTATGATGATGAATAAAAATCCTAAAATATGAAACATGGGCTAATGTCTTTTTATGTGTTCGTTTTCTGCGAACTTCAATACAACAACCGTGCCAAAGATTTGTTTATTTACTTTTCCTTGTAATAAGCGAAAGCAGTATATACCAGACGATGATTGCAGAAAAGCTGCAGATTCCCAAGAAGATGAGGAACGGAATGCAGACAAGCAGGAAAATGAAGCTTGTTTTATTGTCTTTCCATGACAGATTCTTGAATTTGAGTGAGAACATTGGAATCTCCGATACAAGCAGCCATGAGAAAAGGCAGACCAGCAGCAACAGATAAACCGGATGGAAATTGCTGCTCACCAGCCAGTCGTGAGCGCCCGTCACCAATGAAGCCCAGAACAAGGCGTTTGCCGGGACGGGAAGTCCTACGAAAGAGCTCGTCTGGCGGGTATCGTTGTTGAACTTGGCAAGCCGCAGTGCAGAGAATACGGACAAAAGAAATGCGAGATAGGGGAAAACGCCGGCCAAGCTTTCCATTGCGCCCGAATAGTCCATTTCCTTGAACAAGGAAAATACAATCAGGGAAGGGGCCACTCCGAAACTGACATCATCTGCCAGAGAATCCAAATCCTTGCCGATAATGGAGTGTGCGTCCAGTGCACGTGCCATCATGCCATCGAAGAAATCGAATACGGCACTGAAGATAATGAAAGCGAGTGCCCATTCATATCTGGCTTCGAATGCCATGACACAAGCAATACACCCGGAGAATAGGTTCAGGCAGGTCAGAGTATTTGGAATATGGCGGGTAATGCAGTTTGCCATTGTTGTTCTTTTATTATTTAAGTTTGGCTATCACAGTCTGATTGCCGGTAGTCAGTTGTCCTAGTTTAACGAATACTTCGGTGCCCAACGGTAGAAAGACATCCACGCGGGAGCCGAATTTGATGAAACCCATATGTTCGTCAATATAGCATTCCTCGCCCGGTTCGGCATAGGTCACGATGCGGCGCGCCATGGCTCCGGCTATCTGTCGTGCCATAATCTCCACGCCTTCCGGAGTTTCTATTACTACGGTGGAACGCTCGTTGTCGGTGCTGGCTTTGGGCAGCCACGCTTTCATGAACTTTCCGTTTTGGTGCCATACCTTCTTTACCGTGCCGTCTACCGGATACCAGTTGGCGTGTACATTGACCAGACTCATGAATATAGATACCATGATACGGCGGTCGTGGAAGTATTCGTTTTCCTCCACTTCTTCCACCACTACGATTTTACCGTCGGCAGGAGCTACCACGACTTTCTCCGTTTCTTGTCCGAACAAACGGATGGGGCAGCGGAAGAAGTTCACGAGTATGCCATATACTATGAGGCTGATGACCGCTACTACGTAAAAAGGAACTTTGCATTCCAATCCGAAGTAAAGGGCAGTGTTGACAGCCAGAATCAGAACCAGGCTGCCTGCCAATGTATGTGTTCCTTCACGGTGTATGCGTATCTTTTTTAATCTTTTTAATCGACCCATGTATATCGTATTTGCTAATTTAGATAGAAATTATCTGCAAAAATAGGCTTATTTTGAAAATCTAACAAGGATTTGGAGAGAGAAATGTGCATGTTGATAACTTTTTGGGAAATATTTTTGTTAGCTGTGATAGAGGTTGTAATTTTAGGCTCTCAATAGAAAGGATATATATGCAAGATTTTGTTCATTTACATGTCCATACCCAATACTCTCTTCTGGATGGTCAGGCAAGTGTCAGCAGGCTGGTTGACAAGGCCATGAAGGATGGTATGAAAGGCATTGCCGTGACCGACCATGGAAATATGTTCGGTATCAAGGAGTTCACCAACTATGTCAACAAGAAGAACAGCGGGCCAAAGGGGGAGATAAAGGACCTCAAGAAAAGGATTGCCGGTATTGAAAGCGGTGAGATAGAGTGTGAAGACAAGGAAGCGGAGATTGCCGATTGTCGTGCCAAGATGGCAGAAGCGGAAAGCAAGCTGTTCAAGCCGATTGTAGGCTGTGAAATGTATGTGGCCCGCCGAACCATGGATAAGAAGGAGGGGAAGCCGGACCAGAGTGGCTATCACCTGATTGTGCTGGCAAAGAATGAGAAGGGGTATCACAATCTGATAAAACTTGTATCGCATGCCTGGACAAGGGGATACTATATGCGTCCGCGTACAGACCGCAGTGAACTGGAAAAGTACCATGAGGGGCTGATTGTCTGCTCGGCTTGTATCGGTGGCGAGGTTCCTAAGAAGATTATCAATGACCAGCTGGAAGAGGCAGAAGAAGCTGTACGCTGGTATAAGAATCTGTTTGGCGATGATTACTATCTGGAGCTTCAGCGCCATAAAGCCACTGTTCCCCGTGCCAACCACGAAGCCTATCCGCTTCAGCAGAAGGCGAATGCCAAGTTGCTGGAGCTTGCCCGGAAATATGACATTAAGGTTATCTGCTCTAATGACGTCCACTTTGTGGATGAAGAGAATGCGGAAGCGCACGACCGCCTGATTTGTCTGAGCACGGGTAAAGATCTGGATGACCCTACCCGAATGCTTTATACCAAGCAGGAATGGATGAAGACAAAGGCTGAGATGAACGCCTTGTTTGAGGATGTTCCCGAAGCCTTGTCCAATACCTTGGAGATTTTGGACAAGGTGGAATATTATTCCATCGACCACGCTCCTATTATGCCTACGTTTGCTATTCCGGAAGATTTCGGAACGGAAGAGGGCTATCGGCAGAAATATACCGAAAAGGACTTATTTGATGAGTTTACCCAGGATGAAAACGGCAAGGTGGTGCTGGATGAGGATGCCGCCAATGCCAAGATAAAGCGTCTGGGGGGCTACGACAAACTGTACCGTATCAAGCTGGAAGCCGACTATCTGGCAAAGTTGGCATTCGACGGTGCTAAAAAGCTGTACGGTGATCCCTTGTCCGACGAGGTGAAGGAGCGTCTGGTCTTTGAGCTGTACATCATGAAGACGATGGGTTTCCCGGGATACTTCTTGATTGTGCAGGACTTTATCAATGCCGCCCGCACACAGCTGGGCGTTTCGGTAGGACCGGGACGTGGTTCGGCTGCCGGCTCGGCGGTGGCCTATTGCCTGGGCATCACGAAAATAGACCCGATTCAATACGACCTTCTGTTCGAGCGTTTCTTGAATCCCGACCGTATCTCTTTGCCTGATATCGATGTGGACTTCGATGATGACGGGCGTGGAGAAGTGCTCCGCTGGGTGACGGAGAAGTACGGGCAAGAGAAGGTGGCGCACATCATTACATACGGCACGATGGCGACCAAGATGGCTATCAAGGACGTGGCGCGCGTACAGAAACTGCCTTTGAGCGAATCGGATCGTCTGTGCAAGCTCGTGCCGGATAAGATTCCCGACAAAAAACTCAACCTGCCGAATGCTATCGCGTACGTACCCGAATTGCAGGCTGCGGAGGCTTCGCCCGATCCGCTGGTGCGCGATACGATGAAATATGCCAAGATGCTGGAAGGTAATGTACGCGGTACGGGTGTGCATGCCTGCGGTACTATTATTTGCCGTGACGACATCACGGATTGGGTACCCGTCAGCACGGCGGATGATAAGGAGACGGGCGAGAAGATGCTCGTAACCCAATACGAAGGTTCCGTCATCGAAGATACGGGACTTATCAAGATGGACTTCCTCGGACTGAAAACCTTGTCCATCATTAAGGAAGCCGTTGCCAATGTACGTCTGCACCGCGGCTTGGAACTCGACATCGACAAGATATCCATTTCCGACCCTGCTACCTATAAACTCTATTGCGACGGCCGCACCATCGGTACGTTCCAGTTTGAATCGGCCGGTATGCAGAAATATCTGCGTGAGTTGCAACCGAGCACTTTCGAGGACTTGATTGCCATGAACGCCCTCTACCGTCCGGGACCTATGGATTATATCCCCGACTTCATCGACCGTAAGTGGGGACGCAAGCCCATCGAGTATGACATCCCCATCATGGAGAAGTATCTGAAGGATACCTACGGTATTACGGTCTACCAGGAGCAGGTCATGCTTCTGTCGCGTTTGCTGGCGGACTTCACCCGTGGTGAGTCCGATGCCTTGCGTAAGGCGATGGGTAAGAAACTGCGTGACAAGCTGGACCACATGAAGCCGAAATTCATTTCGGGCGGACAAAAGAACGGCCACGACCCGAAAGTGCTTGAGAAAATCTGGGCCGACTGGGAAAAGTTTGCATCCTATGCCTTCAACAAGTCACATGCCACTTGCTATTCGTGGGTGGCCTATCAGACGGCTTTCCTCAAGGCCAACTATCCGGCCGAATACATGGCGGCGGTCATGAGCCGAAGTTTGGCGAATATTACCGATATAACCAAACTGATGGACGAATGCAAGGCAATGGGCATCAATACATTGGGGCCGGATGTGAATGAAAGTAACCTGAAGTTCACCGTGAACAAGGAAGGCAATATCCGTTTTGGTCTTGGCGCGGTGAAAGGGGTAGGCGAGGGTGCTGTGCAGAGCATCATGGAGGAACGCGAGAAGAATGGTCCTTTCAAGGGTATATTTGATTTTGTGCAGCGTGTCAATCTGACAGCCTGCAACAAGAAGAATCTGGAATGTCTTGCTTTGGCGGGCGGGTTCGACAGCTTCCCGGAGCTGAAGCGAGAGCAGTATTTTGCCGTAAATTCCAAGAACGAGGTCTTCCTCGAAACCTTGGTGCGGTATGGTAACCGTTACCAGGCCGACCAGGCTGCGGCTGCAAACTCCTTGTTCGGCGGTGAGAATGTGGTGGATATCGCCACTCCGGAAATACCGGTAGCGGAACGTTGGAGCGACCTCGACCGTTTGAACCGGGAGCGCGATTTGGTAGGTATCTATCTGTCCGCACACCCGTTGGATGAGTATTCCGTAGTTCTGGAGCATGTTTGCAACACTCACATGGCAGAGCTGGAAGATAAGACGGCACTTGTGGGACGCGAAATAACAATGGGTGGCATCGTGACCGCCGTGCGTCGCGGTATCAGCAAAAATGGAAATCCTTACGGCATAGCCAAGATTGAAGACTATTCCGGTTCGGCAGAGCTTCCTTTCTTCGGAAATGATTGGGTGACCTATCAGGGGTATCTGGGTGAACGTACCTTCTTGTTCATCAAAGCCCGTTGCCAGCCCAAGCAATGGCGGCAGGATGAGTTGGAGCTGAAGATAACCTCCATGGAACTGTTGCCTGACGTCAAGGAGAAACTGATTGAGAAGATAACCATTCTCATTCCGCTGAGTGTGCTGAACAAGGCTTTGATAACTGAACTGGCGGAACTGACCAAGGAACGTCCGGGCAGTACGGAGCTTTATTTCAAAGTCAGAGATGAGGATAGCAAGATGACGGTCGATTTGATTTCCCGTCCCGTGAAGCTTTCCGTGGGGCGTGAACTGATTACTTATTTAAAAGAGCGTTCGGATCTTGAGTTCAGGATTAATTAGTTATCTTTGTTGGAAAACGAAGATAGGCTGCATCTCAGCATAAAAAATGAACTAGTTCATTTTGTTTTGCATTCGGTTTGCACTATCTTTGCTTCGAAAGCGAAGGTTGATAAAACGCAATTGACAGTAAATTAATAATTATAGTTGACATTTAATATTAAAAGAAATGGCTTTAGAAATTACAGACAGCAATTTTCAAGAAATCCTGGCAGAGGGAAAACCGGTAGTTATGGATTTCTGGGCACCTTGGTGCGGCCCTTGTAAGATGGTGGGACCAATCATCGATGAATTGGCTACTGAATATGAAGGAAAGGTAATCATTGGCAAATGTGACGTGGATGAGAACGGCGACGTGGCTGCCGAATATGGTATACGCAACATCCCTACAGTCTTGTTCTTCAAGAATGGAGAGCTGGTGGACAAGCAAGTAGGTTCTGCTCCGAAATCTGCTTACGTGGCCAAGATAGAAGCGATATTATAAGGTACTATTTGACGATTTACTATTTACGATTTACCCTTTCGGCATCATAGCGCAGCCAAATAGTAAATCGTAAATCGTCAAATAGTCAATAACATTAACCCTTTAAGCAATAGTAAGTATGGGAATGGAAGACGATTTTTTGCAGAATGATGTCGATGATGAAAAGACCATCGAGTACATCAAGAATTATTTGCCGCAGGAGTTGAAAGAGAAGTTCTCTGACGACGAGTTCTATTATTTTCTCGATTTGATTGACGAGTACTATTCCGAGAGCGGCATCCTTGATGCACAGCCGGATGCGGATGGGTACATCGAAATTGATTTGGGGAAAATCGTGGACTATATTGTCAAGGAAGCCCATAAGGATGAGATGGGTGACTATGATCCGGAAGAAATCCTTTTCATCGTACAAGGTGAGATGGAATATACGGAATCTTTGGACGAAGAATAGTCTGTATCAAAAGTATAGGAAAATCGCGGATGAGCATGGCTTCATCCGCGATTTTTTGTTTTTATGTAACCGGTGGCGTATTCAGAAAAAAGAAGATGGACGTGCCGATGAGGATGACACCCAATACACCGTAGAACAGGCGGGCTTGTCGCCGCCCTACATTTTGTACGATAAACTGGGTGTTTCGGGCAGTAAAGAACCAGTTCCAGTCCAATATGGCTGCCAGCAAGGCGGTGATGCCCGCGACGGCAAAAATTCCTTGAACGATGTATTGGCTCATCAGAAATAACAATTAAGAATTAAAAATTAAAGCGGGGGAAAAGCATGCCTTATTCAAAGCTCTCTAACGTGACTTTCCGCTCTCCGTTCTCCACTTCTTCGATGGTGACCTTAATGGTGTTACCCGGCAAGAGCTCCTCTACCAGCTCCGGCCATTCTATGAAGCAGAGGGCGCCGCTGTAGAAGTAATCTTCGTACCCCATGTCATACACTTCTTCCAGTTTCTTGATGCGGTAGAAGTCAAAATGGTAAATCAGTTCGCCGGCAGTGTCGGAACGGTATTCGTTGACAATGGCGAAGGTAGGGGAGGTGATGACGTCGGAAACGCCCAATTCCTCGCAAACGGCTTTGATGAAAGTCGTCTTGCCCGCCCCCATTTTTCCATAGAGGGCGAAGACGGTATTGTCACCCATTTCAGCGATGAACTGGCGGGCGGCTTCGTGAATCTGGTCTAATGACTGAATTTTGATTTCCATTGTGTCTTTTGATTTAGCGTTGCAAATATAGCCAAAAACTTTTTCCCGTCTTGCAAATGGCATAGATAATGATGGAAAAGAATATAATGGATGCACCCGAGGGGACATTCAAGTAGAAAGAAATCATCAGCCCGCCCAGGCAACTGAGGTAACCGATGCCGATGGAAAGCCAGATGATGCGGTGGAACCGGTGCGAGAACAAGTTGGCGGTCATCTGCGGAACGGTGAGCAGCGAAATGACCAGCACGATGCCCACCATGCGCAGGCATGCCACGATGGTCAGCGCAATGAACATCATCAGTACATATTCGAATACCTGCACCGGAATACCT
This sequence comes from Bacteroides sp. AM32-11AC, assembly GCF_003603515.1. Classification (NCBI taxonomy): domain Bacteria; kingdom Pseudomonadati; phylum Bacteroidota; class Bacteroidia; order Bacteroidales; family Bacteroidaceae; genus Bacteroides; species Bacteroides sp. AM32-11AC. Next base: position 86,178 of record NZ_QTNH01000009.1, read on the forward strand.
TGCGAGCGGGCAAACTCCCGGTCGAAGGCTACGTAGATGATGGGATGGAGATACAGCGCGAAAAACAGTATCAGCAGCAGGGCAAGCCCTCCCAATAGAGCGATGTCGCTCCAGGTAATCGTGAGAATGTTGCCGAAGAGATAGGCGGACAAGTCGGGTGCGAATCCCGGCGAGAGGAAAGTGAACATGATGCCCAGTGCCATGCCCAATGTCCAGAATACGGCAATGGCGGAGTCTTCCCGCATGTCCTTCCGTTTGCTGAGCCACTCTACACCGAAAGCGGACAAGACTGCAAACAAGGCTGCCGACAGAATGGGGGAAATGCCGGTATACAATCCCAGGCCGATACCGCCGAAGGAGGCATGCGTCAATCCGCCGCTGATGAACACCAGTCTCCGGGTGACGATGTACGTGCCTATCAGCCCGCAAGCAATGCTTGCCAGCAAACTGCCGATGAGGGCATGTTGGAAAAAAGTGTATTGCAGTAGCTCCATTTATTCAATTAAAAATTAAGAATTAAAAATTAAAAGTTGGATGTGGAGTGTTAGGAATGGGGGGTGAGACGGCGTTCGCCGATGATGAGGAACACTTCATCCTTGATGTTGTCCGGCAAGGCTATGCCACGCAGTTGCAGGCTGCGCACCCATCCGGCTACGTCCGTGTCTTGCATGGTGTAGAACACGTCGCGGAACTCGTCTTCCTGCTCGGGAGTATAGGCATCGGGAGCGGTGCCGATGTATTTGTCCAGTTCTTCGTCATCGTAATATTCTATTTGCTTGCTGACGGCTGCCAGCAGGCTGTCACGTTCGCAGATTTCATGCTGTCCGCAGCACTCGGCATCCACTTCCTGCACTTCGGGCATGGCGTCCAGTTCGCCGCGGTCTATCTTCTTCTGCAGTTTCCGGTTGCGTATAATTCCGGCTGTGGCTGCCACGAGGGCAAGGGCAATCAGGCTAATAATCAATATCCACATGGGCTTCCTTTTCTTGAAAAACATGTTCCATTAATAGAACGGACAAAGATACATATTGTTTTTTGTACGACAAAATAATGATTCAGATTGCAGGTAGTAGATTACTTCCACCCGACGCAGGCATTACTTGCTTGGAACGCAGTATAAAACTACTTTGGATGCATCCTAATCTTAGAATGTATCCTTTATTCCTAAGAATAAAGGTTATATTCTTAAGAATAAAGGCTGTATTTCTTGGAATAAAAGCTTTATTCTAAGATTGCATTGCATCTTGGCAGACTTTAAATCCCGCCTTTTGCAAGTCTTGCCAGTAAGCAGGGTAAGATTTGGTAACGACCTGTGGTTCATTTATCCGTATTTGGGGCAGTACAAGGCAGGCGGGGGCAAATGCCATGGCCATACGGTGGTCTTCGTAGGTGGCGATGACGGGGTCAGCGTCTGCCGGGCAGCGTTCGCCATCCCACAACAAGATGCTGTCTTGCTCGGAGCGCACGACGTAACCCAGTTTACGCAGTTCCGTAATGAGGGCGGTGATACGGTCGGTCTCCTTTATTTTGAGGCTTTGCAGTCCAGTGAAGCGGAAAGGGATGTCCATCAGGCAGCAGGTGACGACAAAGGTCTGCGCCAGGTCCGGGATGTCCACCATGTCTTCGTCGAGACGGGTGGCGGGAGTACCCTTACGGATCAGTTTTACTCCCCGGTCTGTATATTCGGTATGGACGCCGAGGCGGGCAAAGACTTCCGCGCCGCGGCTGTCGCCTTGATAGCTGTGGGCGAAGAGACCGAGCAGTTCGATTTCTGCCGTGTGCGCTTCTTCCTTCGTGCTGTCTTCACTTTCTTTCGCGCTACTTCTGTCTCCCCCTTTCATTTTTATTTTTTCATTTTTAATTCCTTCTATTGCCATCATCTGATACCAGTAAGAGGCGGCGCTCCAATCGCTTTCCACGGTGAAAGGAGTATCTGTGTATCCGCCGGGGCTGACGGTGATACAATCTTTGGAGGCCCAGTCGGCTTGGGCACCGAAGTCGCGCATCAGTTGCAGGGTCAGGTTGATGTAAGGGCGGGAGATGATGTCGCCCGTTAGGTGCAGGCGTAATCCTTGGGGGAGTACGGCGCCAATCATCAGCAGGGCGGATATATATTGGGAACTTACATTTCCGGCAAGGGATATTTCTTCGCCTTTCAATGCTGTGCCGGTGATGCGTAGTGGGGGGAAACCTTCGTTCCCGACGTATTCAATCTGAGCACCGAGTTCGCGCAAGGCGTCTACCAGTATGCGGATGGGGCGTTGCTGCATGCGTTGTGTACCGGTGATGATGCGGGTGCCCGGAGTTACGCTGAGGTAGGCGGTGAGGAAACGCATGGCGGTGCCGGCGGCAAGGATATCTATATGTCCGGGATTTCCGTCGAGGGCACGGGTCATCACCATGGTGTCGTCACAGTCGCTCAGATTGCAGGGCAGGATATTGCCATGGGCAAGGGAGTGGAGGATGAGGGCGCGGTTGCTGATGCTTTTGGATGCCGGGAGTTGTATGGCGGCATGCAGGGCGATAGGGGCAGAAATGGTATATCGCATGGTCGTATTTGTTAAGTTACGGTGGTAAGGAGTTTTTTTATTGTCACTGCAAAAGTAGGATAAATCTTTGGGAAATGGAAAAAAGGAAACTTGTTTCTGTGGTTTCAATCTTTCGTTTATCTTTGCGGAGGTAAGTCCTGCTATCGGGACGGATAGATATAATTAAGCATCATTCTTATGGAAATAGATTTAACCACCCCCGCCTTGCTGTTTTCGGCCATATCGCTGATTATGCTGGCCTATACCAACCGTTTCTTGTCCTATGCCCAACTGGTGCGCACCTTGAAGGAACAGTACATGGAGAACCCGTCTTCGGTGAAGGCGGCGCAGATTGCCAACCTGAGGAAGCGGCTCTACCTGACGCGTGCCATGCAGGTGGCGGGCATCGGCAGCCTGCTGCTGTGCGTGGTCAGCATGTTCTTTGTCTATATCCGTCTCCATCTGCTTTCGGCCTATATCTTCGGTTTGGCGCTGATATTGCTGATTATTTCGCTGGCCATATCGGTGTACGAAATATATATATCGGTGAAGTCTTTGGAGATACATCTCAACGATATGCACGAGTAGAGGCTCTACGGGATGATGTTCCGTACGGGGAGTTCCAGTTCTCCCCAGTCAATCATGGCATTGAACAGCCTGACAGTAGAGAATGAAGGCAAGTCTTCCGGTCTGATATCTTTTTCCTGCAAGATTCCTTCTTCCAGCAAGGCTGCCCGTTTGGTCCCTTTCAGCAGGGGATGTGCCGGCGTGTACCAGTGGGTACCGTCGGAAAGGGCGATGTTGGCGATGGAGGTGTCTGTCAGCAGGCCTTGTTTCACAATCAGAATGTCGTCGCATGCGCCGCGCAGGGCAAAGAGGCAGTTCAGCGGTTCGCGTCCGGCGCTTTTGTAGGTGTAGTCGATGGTATCGGCCTGCATCAGTGCCAGCGAATGCACGTGCCGCACGGCGTAGGGGGAGTAGCTGAGGTCTTCAATACCTTTTTCACCATACACTACGCGTGCCTTGACGATGCCCGCCCCGGTGATGCCTGCTCCACAGCCGGGAGACGACAGATAATCGGACAGTTGCAGCGGTGTGCTTTCCGGCCAGAAGTGGGCGCGGGTATCGTTCAGCCTCCGGTTGTGGCGGGAAAGGTTGCAGACCCTTCCGTGGTCGATGCGTATGGTTTCAATAAATAGGCACATATATTTTCTGTATTACTTCGTTGTATTCGCTTTCCCACCGGCTTTTGGCGGTGATGCCGCCTCCTGCCTTGAAGTGGAGCCGGCCGTTTTCCTGCTCGATGAAGCGTATCATGACAGCGCTGTCCAGCTGTCCGTCGGCATAATGCCCCATGATGCCGGTGTAGAAGCCCCGGCGGTAGTCTTCGGCCTGGGCGATGATTTCTACGGTTTTGGGCTTGGGGGCGCCGGTGATGGAGCCGGCAGGAAGCAGGCGGAAGATGATGTCGCCCAGGTGTGCGGTGTAGTCTTCGGGCAGGGTGCCGCATATCTCGGAGCTGGTCTGGAGGATGGGGCCCTTATTGGTTTGCAGGCGGTCTATATAGCGGTAGGAGGTCACTTCGACGTGTTCCGAAACCATGCTGAGGTCATTGCGTATCAGGTCGACGATGGTGGCGTGCTCGGCTGCCTCTTTGGTGTCCTGCATCAAGAGCTGTTCCGCATCGGGCAGGGTAGCGTCGATGGTGCCTTTCATGGGGAAGGACTTTATCTTGCCCTTCTCTATGCGGACAAAGATTTCGGGGGAGAAGCAGACGAACCGGTCTTTCAGCCACAGCTTGTACAAGGCTTCGGAGTGGAGGAATATTTCTTCCAGTGTCAGATTGGTGGTGACGGGTACCCGGCAAGTGAGGTTCGTCAGGTAGCTGTTGCCTGCCAGCAGGTTTTGCTTCACGAGGTCGAACGAATGTCTGTATGCGGCGGGGGAAGGGGGAGTGATGTCCCACTGGATAGGGCCGGCGCATCGGGCGGCTGTGCTTCTGGCAAGGGCTGTTGCAGCCGTCTCCGTGTTGCCTGCCTTCGGGAATTGGAAAAGGCAGGTGGCGGGGTCTATCCGGTCGAGGGGCTCAATGTGCGACTGCTCTTGCGCGTAGTCTACGATGAAGAGGAAGGGCACATTGGCTCCGGCCAGTGCGTTCATGCGGGCGATGGTTTCTGTCCGGCTGTACGTCTTCATGCGTCAATAGACTGCGGAGGCTATCACCTGGATTATCAGAATGAGGAACACCATGGCAATGGGATATACCGTGGCATAGGCCACGCTCGGTATGTTGCTGTCCGTCATGGAGTCAGCGGCGGCAAGGCCGGGCGTACTGGTCATGCCGCCGGTGATGGTGCCCAGCAGGTCGAGAATGTTTATCTTGAACACGAACAGGCCTACGCATACTGCCACCAGCATGGGCACCAGCGTGATGGCGGCGCCTACGCCGAACAAGAGCCAGCCGCTTTCCTGGAACGTGGCCATCAGATTCCGTCCTGCCGATGTCCCTACTTCGGCAAGGAAGAGCAGCAGTCCCAGCTGGCGCAGCAGTTGGTTGGCAGGGCCGGACATGGACCACAGAATGGGGCCGGTCTTTCCGATGGCGCTCAGGAACAAGGCGACCATCAGGATGCCTCCCGTCAGTCCCGGAGAGAACGACAGACTGTCCGAGAAGGAGATGTTGAGCTTGCCGAAGAGCACGCCCAGCACGATGCCCAGGGCGATGGGGAAGAAGTCGGTGTCGGACAGTTGCTTGGTGTCGTTGCCCAGCAGGCGTGCCACTCCCTTGATGCCGTCCTTCTCGCCCACCACCATCAGCTTGTCGCCGAATTTCAGGGCGAGGTCGGGCGAGGGGGAGAGGTCGATGCCGCTTCGGCGGATGCGGGTGACGGTGCAGCCGAAGTTCTTCATCAGGTTGAGGTCGCCCAGCTGCTTGTTTATCATATCCTTCTTGGTGAGCAGCAGGGATTCAATCTCCTGCATGTCTACGAGTGGCAGTTCGCCTTCTTCGCGTTCGCCCACGAGGACGGCGAGCTGGTTTAAGGCCTCTTCGCTACCCACGGCTTGTATGTAGTCTCCCTCGTGCAGGATGGTCTGGGCGGTGGGGATGGCTATCTGCTCGTTGTGCTTGTGGCGTGAGATGACGGCTCCGGTCATGGCGCGCGCATTGATTTGCATCAGGCTCCGGTCGAAGACGGCGGGGTTGGTTACGCGGAACAGACAGGTTGTCAGTTCCGGGAACTGGCTGCGGCGTTCCTTCTCCAACCGGCGCGCCTCCTTGTCGAGGTCGATGCGCATGATACGGGGCAGCAGCTTAACGAAGAGAATCACGCCGATAACGCCGAAAGGATAGGCAATACCGTAAGCGATGGATGCCAGTGGGGAATGGGTGCTGTCAATGGCAACGGCGAGTCCCGGCGTACTGGTCAGGGCACCGGCTATCAGTCCCACGACACTGGGAGTATCGATGTCGAAGGCATATTTCAGTCCTACTGCCGTCAGGGCGGCGGAGCAGATGATGAGCAGGGTGATGATGATAAGCGTCTTGCCCTTGCTCCGGAAGGAGTCGAAAAATCCGGGACCGGCCTGGATGCCGATGGTGAAGATGAAGAGCACCAGTCCGAAGTTTCCTAATTCTTTGGGGATGATGACACCGAAGTGTCCGAACAGCAGGGCAATGAAGATGACGGCGGAGACGTCGAGCGAAAGCCCTTTAATCTTGATTCTTCCCAACATGAAGCCTAAAGCCACAATGAGAAAGAGCGCGAAATAGGAGGAGTTTAACAAGTCAGCAAACATAATCAGTTAAAGAGTTAGGAATTTATGTCACAAAGATAGTGCAAAAAAGTGAGATAGAAAAAGTATTGCTTCCTTGTGGCATATAAAAAAAGATGATGTGCCATCAACCGTTTTGACACATCATCTTAATATATATATCGGCCTATATGACCGGTATTCCTGCGTGGGGCAGGGCGGTACTTATTTTTCGAGTTCCTTCAGCAGTTCCTCTACGGCAGCTTTCAGCTGTGTGTCTTCTCCCTTCACGATGGTCTCGGGTGAATTGGCTACTTTGATGTCCGGCTCCAGCTGCGAGTTCTCCAGATAGCTGCCGTCCGACAGGCGGTAGCCCACGACGGGGATGCCGAATACCAATGACGGGTCTTGCAGGCGTTCCCACGACACGCTGGTCATGGTTCCCGGCACGGGCATGCCTACCAGCTTGCCCAGTCCGCGGTGGCTGTAAACCCACGGCGTGCCGTGCGCATTGGAGTAGTTGGCCTCGCACATCACCATGATGGAGGGTTTGTTCCAGCGGCGGCTGGGCATGTCGCACGTCTCGCGACCGCGCACCACTTGGGTGAAGTATTTTTGTCCACTGAAAAGTATTTCTATATCCTCGTGCAAGCGTCCACCGCCATTGAAACGGGTGTCGATGACGATGCCTTCGCGGTTGTTGTATTTTCCCAGGATGTCCGAGTAGACGGAACGGAAACTGTCGTCTCCCATAGACTCGATGTGCACGTAACCCAATCGGCCACCCGACCATCGGTCAACGTCTGCCGCACGCTGTTTCACCCAGCGGCTGTAGAGTAAATCGCTGAACGCACCGTTCGTAATGGGGATAATGACCTCTTCCCAGTGCTCCTTGGTCTGCGGGTCGAAGAGAGAAACAAGTGTTTTCTTCCGTGCCTTGTTGTTGAGCAGCGTGTAATAGTCCGCATCGGGGGTGATTTCCACGCCGTCTATCTTCTCGATGACTGTGCCGGCTTTCACCCGGGTGTTGGCTGTGTCGAAGGGGCCTTTCTCCACTACTTCGGCAATGAGCATGCCCCGGCCCGTGTAGTTCCAGTCGAAGAACAGTCCCAGGCTGGCAGTAGGTTCGGATTGCCCTTTGGGATAGAAACGGCCGCCGGTGTGAGATACGTTCAGCTCGCCCAGCCATTCGCTCAGCAGTTCGGCAAAGTCATAATTGTTGTTGATATGGGGCAGGAAGCGGCGATAGGCGGCGGTCATCTTGTCCCAGTCCACTCCGTGCATATTGGTATTGTAGAATCGCTTCTGCTGTTGGCGGTACACGTGGTCGAACATGTATTCGCGCTCCGCAGCCAGGTCCATCTTGGCATCTACCTGGAAGGTGATGGGGGTCAGCGCGTCGGATGAAGTGTCCATTTTCTGCATCTTGCGGCTGCCCAGCAGGAAGAGGCTTTTGCCGTCCTTGTCCAGCTGCATGTCCGCCCATCCGGCATCCATCTTGTGCAGCAGGCGGGTCTCTTTCTTGCGCAGATTCATCTTCCAGAGGTCGTAGCCGCCTTCGAAGGCTGCCAGGTAGTAGAGTGTCTCGCCATCCTTGGAGATGATGGTGCTGCCCATGTCGGAAGAATTCGGGGTGAGGCGCACCACACGGTCTTCGATGCCTTTCAGCTCTACGACGATGTCTTTCGGCTGGTCATCTTTTTCGTCAGCATTGCTGTCTTTCTTGTCGTCTTTCTTCTTTTTATCCTTGTTTTTGTCTTGGGGGGTGTCTTTTCCGGCAGACTTCTTTTGTTCCTTCTCCAGCTCCTTGCGCAGTTCGTAGTCTTCTTTGCTCAGGCAGTATTTGTCGTAGGCGTCTTGGTTGAGGAAGACGAGCATGGCGTCGTTCAGCGAGCCCCATGAGGCATGGGCACGCATGCCGTAGCGTTCGGTGGTGAAAAGGATGGCGTTGCCGTCCAGCGCAAAGTGGGGATAGCCGCTCATGTAGCCGCTATTGGTGAGGTTGATGATGTCTTTGCCTCCCTCTGCGCTGACCAGGCCGATGTCGGAGTAGGGGTCGTGCTTGTTACCCGTGAACTCAAGTGTAAACCATTTACCGTCCGGTGACCATGCGTAGTCAAATCCTCCGCCGGTGCTGTACCAGGTGGAGCCGTCCGTAATCTGGCGCACCTTCTTCGTCTCCAGATTGAGCACCATCAGCCGGATGCGGTCTTCGATGAAGGCGAGTTCCTTGCCGTCGGGCGAGAATTGCGGATAGGCACGTTCCACGGTGGTGGAGGGCAGCAGCACTTCTTCTTCAATCAGCGTGGCGTTCGGGAAGTTAGGGTCTTCCTTGCGGGCTATCTTGGCAAGGTAGAGCTGCCAGTTGCCGCCTCGCTCGCTGGCGTAGGCCAGGGTGCGGTTGTCCGTCGCAAAGGAGAGGCCCGCTTCGCGTGCCGGTGTGTGCGTCACCTGCTTGGTAGTGGCATAGTCTGCCGAAGTGACAAAGACTTCTCCGCGCAGCGTGAAGGCAATCTGTTTTCCGTCCGGGGACACAACGGCAGAGGTGGCTCCGTCGGAAGACTGCAGGTTGGCGAATTGCGGCCGGTCATCGCGCACCAGTTCTATGGCGACTTTCTTCGGGGTGGCATCCGGCTGCTGGGTATAGATTTCGCCGTCGTAACTGTAGCACAACGTCCCGCCGTCACTCATGGAGAGGAAGCGCACGGGATGTGTCTTGAAGCTGGTGATGGGCTTTACCTCTCGGGGCTGTGCCAGCGGGAAGGCATACACGTTGAATGAGCCGCCGTTTCTCTCACTCAAAAAGTAAACCGTTCTTCCATCGGGTGACAACACCGGGTTGCGGTCTTCGCCCGCGCGGTCGGTGAGGTTGGTATGGATACCCGTCTTTGCATCATACAGCCAGATGTCGCGGGTGATGGAGGAGGTGTGGTGCTTTCTCCATTCATCTTCAAATCCCTTGCGGTCTTGGTAGAGGAACTGATGGCCCGCCTTGTCGAAGCAGACCGCTTCGGCAGGGGTGCCCAGCACTTGCTCCGTACGCCCTCCCGTTGCAGGTACTTTGTAAAGCTCGGTCATGGCCGAAGTGGGGAAAAGAGCGCTGCTTGCCGGGTCCTGGATGGAGGCGGAAAACAAGATATACTTTCCGTCCGGAGTGAATGTGGAGGGTATCTCACCGGTGGAGTGGGTAGTGAGCCGTTGGGCGGTTCCGCCGTCTGCCGGCATCACGAATACGTCGAAGTTGCCGTATCTGTCGCTGGCAAAGGCAATCTGTTTGCCGTCCGGTGACCATATGGGGGTACATTCGTAGCTCTCTTGGGTAGTAAGCTGTGTGGCGGTTCCACCTTTGGCGGGCACCTTGTAGATGTCTCCTTTGTAGCAGAATGCGATTTCCGTACCGTCGGGAGAGATTTGCACATCGCGCATCCAGAGCGGCGTGGCGGCATGTCCGGCAATGGCAGTAAGGCCTAGTGCAAGGATTGCAAGGGTTTTCTTCATAAGTGTGTGGGTTGATGTTAATTATAGAATGTTTATAAACGTCATGATGCTGTCCACAAGGCAAGGAGCGAGGTACGTCATTTCATACCTCGTGCCTTGTATATCTGTTCTTTGGCATTGTTGATGCTTTGGAACTTCTCTTCTGCGGCTTTCTTGATGTCTTCGCCCAGCGTTGCCACCCGGTCGGGATGGTGTTTCAAGGCTAGGCGGCGGTAAGCGGCACGCACTTCGTCATTGGTGGCAGTGGGTTCAATTTCAAGTACTTTGTAGGCCTCGTTCAGTGAGCTACCGCCTAGGTTAAGCATGGATTCCACTTCCTTGACGGATAGTCCCATGTACATGGCCACTTCTTTCAAGGCTTCTATCTCCTCGTTGCAGACGTGTCCGTCGCTTTTGGCAATTTCTACCAAGAATACCAGCAGTTGCAAGCGTTCCTCGTATGTCAGGTTGGCGGCAATCTGCGTTCCACAGTCACGGATGGTGTTTTTAAATGCCAGTGGGTTTTGTCTGTCCATCTGCTTGCGCTGTTCGAAGAGGTTGAGCAGTATCCGTTCTCCCTCGCCCACGGCAGCCTCACCGAATGTGCTTCTCAGAAAGCGGCGGACGAATTCCATTTCACTATGCATGATGCGCCCGTCTGCACGGATAATGTACGAAGCCATCACGAGCATGGAGAAGAGGAAACTGTTCCGTTGCCCGGTATAGGTAGTGCTGTGCGTTGGTGCTTCTCCATAATAACTGCCTGCGTCATTTGAATCGGTGTCGAACAATGAACCGAATACAAAACCTGCCAAGGCTCCCAGCGGTCCTCCGGCCATGAAGCCGATGATGCCGCCTATCCATTTAGCTGCTCCCATAATTTTTCTTGTTTAAAGTGCAAAAATAGAGATTTCTTACGAGAATTCCAGTAAAAGTGGATGAAGTATTGGGAGATGGGGGAAGATATTGCATTGGCAGACGGAGTGCTCGAAGAAGAAAAAGATATTATCAATTAGTCGGCAGATGTATTGAATATTCCCGAACGCACTGCTATTCCGATTCGGTGTAACCATCCTTCTGTACCATTAGCGTTGCCCGGCATGTCGATATCTGCATCATCAGGGCGTCCTGGTGTCGTAATATCCTCCGCATCAAGGTCTTCGGGAAGTGTTTCCGGAATATGTCTTGAAGTGGATGTTACCTTGTAAATTTTCTGCATGGACTCGTTCAGATAGGTAGTAGCCCCGTAGGTAAAGAAAGGAATGATTACCTTGTCTTTCAGGTCGTATGCTTCGAGGAATGTACAGACTACCATTGCGGGTTGATGCCACCAGCAAGGCGAACCGACGAAAATTGTATCATATTTCGCCAATGCCTCTTTATCAAGCAGATTCGCTACTCCGGGGCGCAGGTCATTATAGGCTTCATGCTGAATGCGGTCGCTGTCATCGTAAGGATTTGCAGCATACGGTTCGGCAGCCTCAATGCGATGGATATCTGCGCCTGTAAGTTTCACGATACGTTCGGCAATGGCCTGGGTGTGTCCTTCGGCAGAATAGTAGAGCACAAGCATATTGCCGTTTCCGGATGGAGTATCGGGAGTGTCGTCGGTGGTAGAGCATGCTGCCATTGTCGTTAGAGAGAGGAGCAAGAGCGGAATAAGAAGTAACTTTTTCATATTCGAGTTGTTTTTAGATATTTATTGATTAGTGTATTCTTCATCGCTTACAGGTTCATACCACTGTGTAGCACCCAAATGAACTTTTGTATTGATAGCTATATGCGTGAATCCGCTGTCGGGAGCCGCTCCGTGCCAATGCACCACATCTGCCGGAATAGCGACTACATCGCCGGGATTCAACACTTGTATAGACTTCCCCTTTTCCTGATAGTAACCTTTTCCGGCGGTGGCAATCAGAATCTGTCCGCCCGGATGCGAATGCCAGCTGTTTCGGGCTTTCGTCTCGAATATCACGTCGGAGACTACCACATCGAATGTTTCACTGTCGGTCATCAGCCGTTGGAGGTATGCCGTTCCGTTGAAATTGCTGCCCTCGATGGCATCTCCTTGGGGAAAGAGAGAGGCTGATGCTTTTGGGGGTGTTTCAATCTTGTTTTCCGGTTTCGGACTGCAAGCACCAAGTGTTGCAGCCAGTAGAAATAAGTAAGTTATCTTTTTCATCTTGAAGAGTTATTTTAAATGTTGTTTAAAGAAAGAGTCCAGTTTGGGAAGCGTGATTTTCAGATATTCCGGCTGGTCGTATAAATCCACGTGCGTAGCTCCGGGTACGACAAACAGTTCTTTCGGTTCGGCGGCTTTCGCGTATGCGTCCTCAGAAAAATATTTCGATACTGCATTTTCTCCCACGATGAAAAGCATAGGACGTGGCGATATAGTCTCGATTTGCGCAAAGGGGAAGAAGTTCATCATCGGTGCGAGGCTCGTGTAGGAGTAATAGCCCGTAGAGTTGGGATGCTGACCGCGTTGTGGATTGTCGTAATAATCGAGGAAGTCGATGGCAAACTTCGGTGTGTTCTCATCCACTTTTTCGGGCAGGGCACGGATATCCTTGCGTACAGCCCCACCATATTCCACCGTACGCTGGCGGCCGATTTCATCAAGGATAGCCATATGCTGTTCGTAAGTCTGCGAGTCGCCTACACCCTGACGGCGGGCGCGGCCCATGTCGTACATACTGATGGTGGCAAGTGCCTTGATGCGATGGTCTATCTGCGTAGCACTGACAGAGTAGCAGCCTCCGCCACAGATGCCGATTACTCCTATCTTATCAGCATAGACAGCCGGATGGTTCGTGAGGAAATCGACTGCCGCACTGAAGTCTTCTACCCGCACTTCGGGCGATTCCATACGACGCGGATAACCGCCACTCTCGCCATAATAGGACGCATCGAAGGCTAATGCCACATAGCCGAGTTCCGCCAACTTACGGGCATGGAGTCCCGAAGTCTGTTCTTTGACGCCACCAAAGGGATGACCGACGATGATGGCGGCATATTTCTTTGTGGCATCATAGTCTGCAGGGAAATAGAGGTCGCCAACTATATCAATCAAAAAACGGTTGTGGAATGTCACTTTCTGTTTCTTCACGTCATTCTCCACTGCTACAATCGGGGTTTCCGGTTTGGTAGTCAACCCTTTGCTTTGCAATAATTCGTTCAATACTTGTTTGCCATTATCGGCTTCGCTACGTCCGATATTCTTTTCAATGATAGCCAGCACACCGCGTAATTCGTCCGGTGTTATGCCTACATTCAGCGCAATACCCATGTGCCCTTTCAGCATCGGTTCCACGCCTTTGCCCAAAGAAGCTATTATGGCAACGGTTGCCAGTTCCCGTTCGGCATAGGTCAGCACGTCCCGCTCGAAAAGCTCGGCAAAGAGATGTTCTTTAAGGAATACTTCGATTTCCGGGGCCAGGACGGCATAGTTGGCTTTCGGCGCATCTGCCGGGGTGCCCGAAATCTCTGCAAGAATGTCACGTCCGCGTTCGTACTTGCTGCGGGTATCGGTTATCGGTGACGCTTCGCGCCCCTGGTTGTCTCTGATGCCTTTTGCCTTACGCTCGTCAAGTACCGCAACCAATGTTTGCAGTCCGCGCAGGGCACGCGGAAAACCGCAATAGGCGTAGGAATGGACCATTACTTCTTTAAGCTCGCTGACGGTGATACCGCTATTCAGTCCACCGATAAGGACTGTTCTTAATTGGTCGAGGTGTCCCATGCTTGTAAGGGCTGCGACCTCTGCGATGTATTGTCGTTTACTGTTCATGGTTTGTTCTGCTCTCGGTGTTTGCGAAGCTGCGATGCCGCATCCAAAGACAAGTCCGAGTAGCGTTGTCATGATTCTCATTTTTAGTTTCATAATCTTTATTATTATGTATCAAGTTTTACTTGCTGCAAAATTAGGCTGGATTTTCCACTTCGACCGGTCATGAATTACGGTTTAAAGGATAATTTTTACTGATTGGAGAGATAACCTGAAGATATTTTCTACATTTGCATAGAAACCACTGAAATAGACTGTTATGGAGAAGGTTATGCAACTGAAAACGATAAAGGAGTACAATGACTATATGGGTGTGGAAACAAGGCATCCTCTGGTCAGTGTCATAGAGGGAAGCCGTATGCCGCACCCCGTACCCCATGCACGCAAGCACGTGGGGATGTATGTGATTTTTCTGAAAGAACTACGATGTACGGACGATTTGACCTACGGTCGTCGCTCTTACGATTTTCAGGAGAACACGCTGGTGTTTATCGCTCCGGGGCAAGTATTCGGGCATGAAGCCGACGGGTCGACTTTTACCGGTTCCGGATGGTGTCTGTTGTTCCATCCCGACCTGCTACGCGGTACGCCGCTCGGTCGGCATATGCAGGATTATACGTTTTTCTCATACGCCGCTAACGAAGCATTGCATCTATCCAAACAAGAGCAACAGACCATCATTGATTGTTTGACAAAGATTGACGAGGAAACATACAACCAGGCAGACCGTCACACTAACCTGATTATCGCTTCTGCCATCGAGCTGCTGCTCAACTATTGCATTCGTTTCTATGATAGACAGTTTACTACCCGTAAAAAGGAGAACAAGGGCATGCTCGGCTCTTTTGAAGCATTGCTGAACGACTATTTCGTATCGGATAAACCCGCTGAGCGGGGTACGCTGACTGTGGCTTATTGTGCAGACCAACTGAACCTGTCTGCAAATTATTTCGGAGACTTGATTAAAAAGGAGACAGGTGTTTCTGCGCAAGAATATATATTAACCAAAATAATGGATAGGGCAAAAGAGTTGCTTACTGACCCCGCTAAATCTGTCGGTGACGTTGCTTATGCCTTAGGATATCAATATCCACAGTATTTCAGCAAGGCTTTCAAAAGAGTTGTAGGATGTTCTCCGAATGAATATCGGACATTGAGTTAATGTAAAAAAATAAGGAGCTAAGTTTTAGACTTAACTCCTCAATGCTCAACAGTCGGGATGACAAGATTCGAACTTGCGACCACACGCCCCCCAGACGCGTACTCTACCGGGCTGAGCTACATCCCGAATTGCGGGTGCAAATGTACGGCTTTATTTTAAAATAGCAAATATTTATAGTGCTTTTTTTATTGAATGAACCTATATTTTGCAGTTTCAAGGCTTTCGGTCAACGTGTCCTGCTCTCTTTTTACTTGTATGCCTGCTTCGCAAGGCAATGGCTTTGAGCGGGCAGGCATACTTTGAATGAAGTTATTGCAGGTTTAGGCTGTTTCTTACGGAAGTGATAGCCGGACTTTCGGGCGTTACGGATTTCCGGGTACAATAATCGAATTCCGCAGATTTTTCGCCGCTAAATGATTTCCACTTCAGTTTCAATTTAACGGTCTTGCCTTCTGTATCAGGCAGGGCATCCAACTTGAAAGCAACCAGTCCGTCCGCATACCTGCCGTAAATGTCGCCCTTGGCATTGTGGCGGAATTCTACTTCATACGGGTTTTCCGGATTCTCGCTCAGCAGCAGATTGACAAAGTGCTTTGTTTGATAGTCTCCTTGCTGAGTTCTAAAGCGAAGGGTCAGATAACCGTCTTCTGCGATGGTTACCCAATCGTTCACTATTTCCACCGGGTCGGTGCCGTATACGGTATCGTTCTCTTCACCCAAATCCGGGGCGATGGGTTTGGTAAGGATACTGTCTATCCAGTTTATATGTACAGCTTGGGTGTAGATATCGCTGGGCTCGTCCACTTCCTTGTAGTTTACTAAAGCGCGGACTTCCTTCTCGCCGTAGGGAGATTTCGTCATGTTGGTAGGCAGCAGAGTGGTCTTGTCATCCAATTGCAGAAAGACTGTCTGGTCTGCATCGGTCTTTACCGTTACCAGGGCATTGGGGAATCTCATGGCATAATTATCATCGTCGTCCAGGCACGATTGGAGGCTTAAGGAGCTGATGGTTGCAATAGCGATTAAAATTTTCTTGTTAAAGATTGACTTCATTTTCATAGTGTACTCTTTTAAATTAAACATTTGGAATAGGTCTTGCTTTTATAGAAATAGCATATTTGCGAAAACCCTGCATGCAGCATTGTTAATTAATGATAAGAGCCGGAGTAAGCTGGTGCGGAATATTATTCCCCGATACATGAAAGATATTTGTATATCAGGTGGAATATGATTACCTTTGCTGTATGAGATGCACATCTCGCGTGTGTTGAGATGTATGTCTCGAACTGCATGAGATGTGCATCTCGTGCATGTTGGGGAATAGCTGTCCGGCCGTATGGAAACTGGCTTTCTGTTTAGGGGAAGTAACCTTCGGGTGGGGTGTCAGCGGTCTGGTTGCAGTAAGAAACATTATGTTCATTGTGAAAAGAGTATGAGTATAGTCTATTTGGTTCGAAAGAAGGTTTTCCGCACGGCAGAAGGGGTGAAGCAACTCTATTATGCTGTGCAGCGTGTGTTACAGCGGCGTGGAGGTGTGACGGCAGAGCTGCTGGCGCAGCGTATGGCATCCAGAAAAGGGATGAGTTCGGGAGACGTGCAGAGTGTATTGATAGATTTGCCGAAGTTTATAGAGGAAGCGCTGATGGAGGGAGAGTCGGTGACCATTAAGGGGCTGGGTTCCTTCCATGTGGCGGTGACGAGTGACGGGTTTGAGCATCCCGACGATGTGATGCCGGGCAAGGTACGCTTATCCCGTGTCTATTTTCGTCCGGATAAGTCGCTGGTGGCGAGGCTGAACAGCGGGATGGATTTCTACCGTTATCCGCTTAGCCGATATTTCCCTCACGATATGTTGCGACCGGAAACGCTGCGAAAGGAGCGGGCCGAGGGAAAGACGGGAATTCCGGATGAAGACCCAGTTGGGATGGAAAATGATACGGAGGACTTTGTGGGGGAGGAGTGAGCGATGAATGTGGAAGAATTCAGAGAATACTGTCTCTCCTTGCCGGGAGTGAGCGAGAAGATGCCTTTTCCTAATGTGGCCGACAGATACAGCCGCGATGTGCTTTGCTTTTATGTGGGCGACAAGTGGTTCTGCTTTGTCAATATCGAAGTGTTCGACTTCTGCTGCATCAAGTGCCGCCCGGAGGAATCAACGGAGCTGCGGGCAAGGTACGAGGGGGTGAAGCCGGGGTGGCACATGAACAAGAAGTATTGGAACAGTGTGTATTTTAATCAGGATGTACCGGACAGCATTATCCGAGAACTGGTGGCACGCTCCTATCGGCTGGTTGTGGAGAGCCTGCCGAAGAGGGAGCGGGAGCGTTATACCCCCATGCACTCCCTATAAAAGTCGAACATTTCGAAGATAGTCTCCTTGTCTGCCGTCTGGTTGAGACAGATGTCACCCACTTCTTTCAATAGGGTGAAGTTGATGACTCCGGCGGTATTCTTCTTGTCATGCTTCATCAGTTCGTACAGCTGGTCGTACTGTTTGCAGTTGAAGGTGAAGCTGCCATAATTCTCTTTGACGAATTGGATGGTCTGGCGCATCTTGTCTTTCGGGAATCCGGTCTTTATATAAGAAAGGTAGAGTTCGCAGACCAGCCCCCATGCCACTGCATAGCCGTGCAGCACCGGACGCCTTTCGGCAAGGGCGAGGCTTTCGAAGGCGTGTCCCACGGTGTGCCCCAGGTTCAAGGCTTTGCGGATGCCATGTTCCAGTGGGTCCTCTTCTACGATGCGTTCCTTTACCTGCACGGAACGTCCTACCATGGACTTCAGCAAGGCATAATCTATCTTCTCCGTATCGAAGGCCAGCAGTTCTGCCAGATGTTCCGGGGTACTGATGAGGCCGTGCTTCAGCATCTCCGCATAGCCGGAGAAGAAGTTATGAGCATCGAGGCTGCGCAGGAACTCGGTTTCCAGCAGCACGCAGGCGGCGGGAGCAAAGACGCCGATTTCATTCTTCAGACCGTTGAAGTTGATGCCCGTCTTGCCTCCCACGGAAGCGTCGACCATGGCGAGCAGCGTGGTGGGAACGTTGATGTAGGCGATGCCCCGCTTGAAGGTGGAAGCGGCAAAACCGCCAAGGTCGGTCACCATGCCGCCGCCCAGATTGATGAGCAGGGAGTGGCGGCTGGCCCCTTTCTCGCTCAAGGCTTGCCATACGGCAGCCAGCGTTTCCAGATTCTTGTGCACGTCTTCTGCCCCGATAATAATCTCTTCCGCTTCTTCCAGGGCGGGGATACCGTCCAGATGCGGGCGGCAGAGGCGGTGGGTATGCTCGTCGGTAAGGATGAAAAGCTTGTCATGGGGACACTTCGCTATGGCATGCGTCAGGCTGTTTGCCAGTCCTTCGCAAAGGATTACTTCTTGTTTACTCATCTTGTTAATTACAAATTACGAATTACCAATTACTGATGTTACGGATTATGAAGGAAAGGGAGCCTTCTTCATTATATTGTGGCACAAAGATAGCTCTTTTGGCAATAAAACGTTATCTTTGTCCTGCGAAATTCTATGGGTGGCAAGGTGTTTCCGTCATCTGCCTCCCGCTATTTGTAATTAGTAATTTGTAATTGATTGATAGAAATGAGAGCATTACTTCCCGTTTATTGCCGTCCGCTGGGTTATTTCATCATAGCTCTGGCGTTGTTCCTTCCTTTCATATTCCTATTGTGGGGAAAAGTGACAGATGCCAACTTGCTGTTTTACAAGGAATGCTCCAAACTCCTGATGATGATGGGGGCACTGATGATAATCTTTGCCTTGACGAAGAACGAGAATAAGGAGATAGAGCAGGTGCGCAACAAGTCCACGCGCAATGCCATCTTTCTGACCGTTCTTTTTATCTTCGGCGGTATGCTCTACCGGGTGGCGCAGGGTGACCTCCTTTCGGTCGATTCTTCTTCTTTTCTCATATTTCTTATATTGAATGTGCTTTGCTTGGAATTTGGTATAAAGAAAGCGACAGTTGATAGATTATTTAAGCGGAATAGTCGATAAATAAAGCAAATCGTCATGTGGGGCATTAAACCTTTTGCCCGGAAGTCTGTCAAATGAAACAGTGAATAAAAGGCATTGTTCATTTAGAATAGACAAAGAATAGACACATGAAGAAAATTATCACGGGGATGGCGTTGCTGTTGGTAACAACGCTGTCTGCATTTTCACAGACCAAAAACATTACGGTATCGGGCCGTGTCGTGGAGGACACCAAGGAGCCTGCGATACAAGCTACCGTGCAGTTGCTTTTGTTGCCAGACAGTGTTCAGGCATCGGGTACGGCCACTACGGCACAAGGTTATTTCACTCTTCCCAAAGTCAGTGCGGGTAAATACGTGCTGAAGGTTTCCTACATCGGATTCAAGAGCCAGTACATCCCTTTACACCTTTATGCTACGACAACTGCCAAGAACGTGGGTACACTGACATTGGAAACGGATGCGGTGATGCTGGCCGAGGCTGTGGTTACGGCAGAAGCGCCGCAAGTGCAGGTGGTGGAAGATACACTGGTATATACTTCATCTGCCTATCGTACCCCCGAGGGAGCCATGCTCGAGGAGTTGGTGAAGAAGCTGCCCGGTGCGGAGATTGACGACGAGGGTAATGTGAAAATCAACGGTAAGGACTTGTCGAAGATTATGGTCGACGGCAAGGAGTTCTTCGGTGGAGACGTAAAGACCGGTTTGAAGAACCTGCCGGTAGATATGATAGAGAAGCTGAAAACCTACGATAAGAAGTCCGATTTGGCACGTATCACCGGTATTGACGACGGTGAGGAGGAGACGGTGCTCGACCTGACCGTAAAGAAAGGCATGAACCAGGGTTGGTTCGGTAATGCCGACGTGGCCGGAGGGACGGAAGACCGCTATATGGGCCGCTTTATGCTGAACCGCTTCGTGGACAAAACCCAGGTGTCGGTAGTGGGTTCTGCCAATAACGTGAACGACCAGGGCTTTTCGGGTGGTGGCGGTCCTCCGCGCTGGCGCAGGAACAACGGACTTACTGCAACGAAAATGCTGGGTGTGAACTTCGCTACCCAAACCGATAAGCTGGAACTGGGCGGTAGTGCACGCTACAACTATCAGGATGGGGATATTGCAAGTATCGGTTCTACCGAGGACTTTCTGCCGAACGGCAACTCTTACTCCAACTCGAACAGCAGGCAACGTAACAAAGCCAAGAATTTCAATGCCGATTTCCGTATGGAGTGGAAGCCGGACTCGATGACGAATATCATTTTCCGTCCCAACTTCTCGTACGGCAAAACGGACAATCTCTCCAATTCTGAGAGCGGTACGTTCAATTCCGACCCTTACAGTCTGGTGAGTGACCCCAATAACTGGCTGAATCTGGAGAAGATTTTTAATCCGGACGATGACCCGTTGAGGAGTATCCGTATAAATGCTATCAACAGCGGTTCGCTGAGCGACAACAAGAGTGTGTCTACGGATGCAACCTTGCAGTTGAACAGAAAGCTGAATGACAAAGGACGCAATGTCACGTTCCGTGGAAGATTCGGTTATACCAATAATGACAACAACCAGTATACGGAGTCGGAAACACATTACTTCCAGTTACTGAATGCTTTGGGAGGAGACTCCATCTTGGTTCGTAACCAGTACATCACTACTCCTACCAAGAACTACAATTACAGTGCACAGCTGACTTACAGCGAACCGATAGCCCGCGCCACTTTCTTGCAATTCAGCTATCAGTTCCAGTACAAGTATAGCGAGAGCGACAAGACGACGTATGATTTGCAGGGCTTTCCGGATTGGGGATTGTCAACCCAGCTTCCCACGGGATATGAAGAGCATGCGGTGGATAGTCTGGGTAAGTATGCGGAATACCGCTACTACAACCACGATGCATCCGTGTCTTTGCGCTTTATCCGCGAGAAGTATCAGTTGAGCGCAGGTATGTCGTTCCAGCCGCAGCATTCTGTATTGTCCTATAAGCGCGGCGACTATATGATTGATACCACCCGCAATGTGTTCAACTTCGCTCCGAACCTGGACTTGCGCATCCGTTTCTCCAAGGTGAGCCAGCTGCGTATGACATACCGCGGGCGTAGCAGCCAACCGAGTATGGAGAATCTGTTGCCGATTGTGGACAACTCCAATCCGCAGAATGTACGTATCGGTAATCCGGGCTTGAAGCCTTCCTTCACGCACAACATGCGATTCTTCTATAATACGTATAATGCCGAAAAGCAGCGCGGTATTATGTCGCACGTCAACTTCTCGGCAACGCAGAATAGCATCAGCAATAGCCGTGTGTACAATTCGGAGACTGGTGGATGGACTACAACTCCGAAGAATATCAACGGTAATTGGAATGCGTTCGGCATGTTTGGCTTCAATACGGCACTGCCCAATAAGAAGTATACCATCAACTCCTTCTCCAATGCCAACTATCAGAACAATGTGGCTTATCTGACGTCCGGTAAGGGAGCAGATGCCGTGGAACGGAAGAATACAACCACCAACCTGACGCTGGGCGAACGTCTGAATGCCGCCTATCGTAATGACTGGTTTGAATTCGGCTTGAACGGAAGCATCTCCTATTCAATAGAGAAGGATAAACTGACGCCTGACAATAATCAGGAGCCCTATACCTTCTCCTACGGTGCCAATACGCAGATTTCCATGCCGTGGAACATGACGCTCTCTACCAACATTGCCAACCAGAGCCGTCGAGGATATACGGACAGCAGTATGAACCGTAACGAGCTTATCTGGAATGCACAGTTGTCGCAGACTTTCCTGAAAGGGAATGCCACCGTCAGCTTCGAGATGTACGACATTCTGAAGAAGCAGAGTAACATCAGCCGTTCGCTGACTGCAAGCGGCCGCTCGGTGTACGAATATAACGGCGTGAACAGCTATTGCATGCTTCACTTCATCTATCGTCTGAATATTTTCGGCAGCAAGGCCGCCCGCGATAAGATGCAGGGCAGACGCGGCTTCGGCGGTCCGGGCTTCGGTCCGGGTCATGGTCCTGGCGGTTTCGGAGGACGCAGGCCGTTCTAAAGCGGAGGGGATCAGCCCCCTAATCAGCTTGTCATTCTGATACACTCTCAATTCTGTGGCAGGTTTCTTTTTGATTATTTTTCAGACGCGGATGACGCAGATAAGAATATTAAAAATCTGCGTCATCTGCGTCATCCGCGTCAAAGCGATAGCAAGTATAAGTTTTCAGACAAGTTGGGGGAAGAGGGACTTTTATGTTAATCTCTGTAATCTTCGGTGAAAGTTTCTGTGTTTTTCCTACATTTGTTTCACACTTAATTGTCTGTGAACATGCTTGATTGGAACTTCATTGCCAGCCAGATTGCTACGATAGCCTTCGACATTGTTTATTTCGGTGCCATCATCGGAACGATTGTCGTCATTATCCTCGACAACCGCAATCCGGTGAAAACCATGGCATGGATACTGATACTGATGTTCCTTCCCATCGTGGGGCTGGTGTTTTACTTCTTCTTCGGGCGTAGTCAGCGCCGTGTGCGCATGATAGGGAAGAAGAGTTACAGCCGCTTGTTGAAGAAACCTATGGCGGAATATCTGGCGCAGGACTCATGTGCGCTTCCCATCAATTACAGTCGTCTCATATCCTTGTTCCGTAATACCAACCAGGCTTTCCCCTTCGATGGAAACCGGGTGGAAGCCTATACCCTGGGGCTCTCCATGCTGCAATCCCTGCTGCGCGAACTGGGGAAAGCAACGAAGCATATCCACATGGAATTCTATATCTTTGAGGACGATGCCATTGGGCGCTTGGTGCGTGATGTCCTGATGGAAAAGGCGCGTGCCGGGGTAGAGGTACGTGTGATTTATGATGATGTGGGTTGCTGGCATGTTCCCAACCGTTTTTTTGAAGAGATGCGCGAGGCCGGTATCGAGGTACGCAGCTTTCTGAAGGTACGTTTTCCGCTTTTCACCAGTAAGGTGAACTATCGTAATCATCGGAAAATAGTTGTCATTGACGGGCGCATCGGCTTTGTGGGGGGTATGAATCTTGCCGAACGCTATATGCGCGGATTCTCATGGGGCATCTGGCGGGACACACATCTGCTGTTGGAGGGCAAGGCTGTTCACGGATTGCAGACCGCCTTCCTACTCGATTGGTACTTTGTGGACCGTACACTGATTACGTCTACCCGCTATTTCCCGAAAATAGAAAACTGCGGTACTTCCTTGGCGCAGATTGTAACGAGTGAGCCCGTAGGCCCATGGAAAGACATTATGCAGGGACTTGTCATATCCATTTCCAGCGCAAAGAAATATTTCTATATCCAGACTCCCTACTTCCTGCCCACCGAAGCCGTACTTGTTGCTATGCAGACAGCCGCCTTGTCAGGTGTCGATGTGCGTCTGATGTTGCCCATGCGTGCTGATAACCGCTTGACGCATCTGGGTTCCTGCTCTTATCTGGCAGATGTGCTCTATTCGGGAGTCAAGGTCTATTTCTATAAGAAAGGCTTCTTGCACTCCAAACTGATGGTTTCGGATGATGAGTTGTCCACGGTAGGCTCTACGAATGTGGATTTCCGCAGTTTTGAACATAACTTTGAGGTGAATGCCTTCATCTATGACACAGAAACAGCGCTTCAGATGCGCGAAATCTTCCTTCAAGACCAGCGCGACTGCGTACAAGTATTCCTGAAGAACTGGGTGAAGCGCCCCTGGTATCGTAAGGCTGCAGAGAGTGTGGTGCGGCTGATGGCGCCGCTGTTATAATGAAGAATGATGAATGAAGAATTTCTTGAAGTGTATTCATATCGTACCATTCTTCATTTAAATATCGTGAAGTTCACGCTCCCGTATACCCTTCTCTCCACAAAGTGCGGATGTTCCTCGAAACTGTTTTTCTTCCCGTGTTCCAAGACGAAGAGTCCGTCTTCTTTCAGCAAGTTGTTCTCGAAGATGAGATCGGGCAAGGTTTCCAGCCCGGCAAGCTCGTAGGGAGGGTCAGCAAAGATAAAGTCGAACTGCTCGCGTCCGCTTTTGAGGTATTTGAATACGTCACCGCGTATGGGTAGGCACTTGTCCGTCTTTAATTCCTGCATAATTTTGCAGATGAAGGCATAGTGGTCGCGGTCTTTTTCCACGCTGATTACTTGGTCGCAGCCTCTGGACACAAGCTCGATGCTGATGCTGCCCGTACCGGCAAATAGGTCGAGGGCACGGATGCCGTCCTCAAAGTCCATGTAGTTGGAGAGCACATTGAACAGATTCTCTTTGGCAAAGTCTGTGGTGGGGCGTGCCTTGAAGGAGTGGGGCACGTCGAAACGTCTTCTTTTGTATATTCCGCTGATTACTCGCATAGGGTTATGGCTTGCAGGTCAAGATTAGTGGCGGGATTCATGATGAATACCTGCCGGATGAATTTTCGCAGTTCGGGCAGTAGCAGTTCTTTGTCGTTCAGGTCACCGGTCAGGTGCAGCTCATCGCGCTCCTGCTCGAAGCCGAGTTGTTTCCATGTATATAATAGGTAGTAGACACGGTCGGGTGTGCTTCTGCATTCAAAGGAATTGGCAAGAAGGAGGCGTCCGCGCTCGTAGCCGTATACGTCTACGGCATCTTTTCGCAAGTGTGCATACATCTTCCGGTTGTTGCCCAAGCGGCTCTTTGAGGAGAAGAACTCAATGAAGGGGCTGGCTTGGGAATAGAACTTGACATCGGGATACTGTTCGCGAAGGAAGGAGCAGGCACTCTTATCCATGCCGAACAGTACGACAGTGCTGTTCTTATGCAGTATGTTGTATTGTACGGTTTCGTTTTCCCGTTTAGGATGGTTGTGATAGAAAATGATTTCCGTTTGTTCGTCCTCGAAGAACTCCAGGGGAATGAACGTGAAGCGTTTGTCTGCCATGAGCACATTGACACGGCGGAAGGGGCGTTCCAGCCATGCCAGTTCGCGGAAGGTCTGTTTCAGATTGGCAGTGAGGGAGAAGGACTCGTCCACTGCACGGTCGTAGTAAGAGAACTCGCCGTCGCCCAAAGGGTTGAACACAGAAAAAGAAAATCCATCCGTACTGAGACGGATGGATAATGTATACTGTTCCGATTTATTAAAATCAGTCGTTTCTATCATACGTTTGTCGGGGTGAGATTATTCCCAGTTACCGGCGTTGTTGTTAGCTGTTTCCAAGCTACCAATCATCAGACCGCAGTACTTGCCAAGTTTGGTTTGTACGTCCTTGATGTTGGCAATTTCTTGTGCATCCAGACCGTTCAAATAAACTTCGTACGGAGTCTTCACTTCGAGCAGACAGAAAGGAGCACCGGATTTAGCTGTATCGTTCTTGATGGCCATTTCGAACTGTGCACCGTTTCCGAAGGGAACATATCTCATAGAATCGGGGTTGAAGCCTTTCGGGAAGATAGTATCCAATACGGCTACCCACATAGTGTCACGCTTGAAGTTTTCCAATCCCCATTTCTTGACGTCAGCATAGTTACCTGTCTTCTTTGCCTTATTGATGATGTTGATGGCTTTCTTTTCAGTCAGACCGTCTTCCAGCTGCTTATCGTTCAGTTCTCCTTGCTTGAAGATGAACGGAAGTTTCTGGTTTTTAACAAAGTCAATCAGAGAGTCGAAGCTTGCAGTATATTGCTGGTCATGTAAAGTACGATATTCCAATTGTGCTTTACGGATGTCAATCAGACGTGCAATGACGGCTGCGTCTCTGTGCTTCTTTGCTTTTTCAAAGTTGATAGGACCCATAATGCTGGTGTAACAAATATAAATTAGCACCAAAGCACATAAGCCTAAAATGACATTAAATACTGTTTTCATGATAAATATGTTTTTTAGTTGTTATATTCGCACCGCAAAAATAAAAGAAATTAATTTAAAAACGATAGTTCCCTTTACTTTTTTCTGTTACAAAAATGATAAATAACTATTTAGAAAGGCAAATTAAGGAAAATTTTCCTTACCAACCAACTCCTGAGCAAGAAATTGCTGTAAAATCTTTATCGGAGTTCCTTCTGTCACCCCGTAGCGAGGTGGTTTTTATGCTTCGTGGTTATGCGGGGACGGGTAAAACATCGTTGGTCGGTGCCTTGGTGCGGACGTTGGATAAGTTGCAACAAAAGTCGGTATTGCTGGCACCGACCGGACGGGCGGCAAAAGTTTTCTCGGCGTATGCGGGGCATCCGGCGTTTACAATTCATAAAAAAATTTATAGACAGCAATCTTTCTCCAATGAGCTGAGCAATTTTTCTGTGAACGATAATTTGACAACTCACACTTTATATATAGTGGATGAGGCCTCAATGATTTCCAATGAGGGACTGTCCGGTTCCATGTTCGGCACGGGCAGGTTGCTGGACGACCTGGTGCAGTTTGTCTATTCCGGCCAGGGATGCCGCCTGCTGCTGATGGGCGATACGGCACAGCTGCCGCCGGTGGGGGAGGAGCAGAGCCCTGCCCTCTTTGCCGATGCCTTGAAAGGCTACGGGCTGGAAGTGGTGGAGGTGGACTTGACGCAGGTGGTGCGCCAGGAGCAGCAGTCGGGCATTTTGTGGAATGCCACCCGCCTGAGGCAGTTGATAGCGGAAGACGATTGCTACAGCCTGCCAAAGATAAAGGTTTCGGGGTTTGCCGACATTAAAGTTCTGCCCGGAAATGAGCTGATAGAAACGCTGAGCTCTTGCTACGACCATGACGGGCTGGATGAAACTATCGTGGTGTGCCGCTCCAACAAGAGGGCGAACATCTACAACAAAGGCATCCGTGCGCAGATTCTCTGGCGTGAGGATGAATTAAACACCGGTGATTTGTTGATGGTGGCGAAAAATAACTACTTCTGGACGGAAAAGGAGAAGGAGATGGATTTCATTGCCAACGGTGAGACTGCCGTGGTGCGCCGCGTGCGCCGTACGCGAGAGCTGTATGGCTTCCGCTTTGCAGACGTGACGCTGGTCTTTCCCGACTATAACGACTTTGAACTGGAAGTGAACATGCTGCTCGATACGCTGCATACCGACTCGCCTGCGCTGCCCAAGGCAGAAAACGACCGGCTTTTCTACTCCGTCCTCGAAGATTATGCCGACATCACCGTGAAGCGCGAGCGGATGAAGAAGATGAAGGCAGACCCGTACTACAACGCCTTGCAAGTGAAGTATGCCTATGCCGTGACTTGCCACAAGGCGCAGGGCGGGCAATGGAAGAATGTCTTTCTGGACCAGGGGTATATGACGGATGAATACCTGACACCCGATTATTTCCGTTGGCTCTACACCGCCTTTACCCGTGTCACGGGAACGCTCTACTTGGTGAACTATCCGGAAGAACAAATAGTTTGAAAAAGAGAGGGGTACCGATGCAGTATTCCGGCATTTTTTGTATTTTTGTAGATAGAACAACTATAACTGAACAAGTATGAAGAAGCTATACTCTCTCTTTGCCTTGATAGCACTGCTGTTTACCGCTTCCGGTTGCGA
This sequence comes from Bacteroides sp. AM32-11AC, assembly GCF_003603515.1. Lineage (NCBI taxonomy): Bacteria > Pseudomonadati > Bacteroidota > Bacteroidia > Bacteroidales > Bacteroidaceae > Bacteroides > Bacteroides sp. AM32-11AC. The sequence goes on from NZ_QTNH01000009.1 coordinate 113,349, forward strand.
GGACGATTACCGAAGCATGGTACTTTTCGAAGGTGTGGAGCCTATCTACCAGATTGGGACATGTGACAATCTGGTGTCCAATCTTTCTTATTATCTTTCTGAAACAAACGAAGATACAGTGCTGGGCATTGACGGCGGCGACGGTTCCTATAATGTGATTAACGAGCACGAGTCGGTGGCTTCCGTGACTTTTACCGATGATGTCAACGGGTATCAGCGTATCAAGATTCATCCGCTGGCAGAGGGGGAGACGATTGTGAAGGTGATGGATGGTTCCGGTGAGGAAACACAACTGCGCATCACGGTGAAAGGTCGTAGGCAATATACGTTGACGAAAATGGGCTTCGAGTATGGTATCAGTAGTGGTGCACCGACGGAACTGCTGGGTGATGTTTCTAAGGCACTTGCCGAGCGTCCTTGGGTGAAGGATGGCGGGTATTATGTGTTGGTGCCCGAAGATTTCTCCAATAGTATGTGGAAAGGTGTATTGGAAATCTATCCGACGGGAAAAGAGGAGGAACCGCTAATGGGGATATACGAGACAGTTCCAGTGGAAGATGAGAACGGAGATACATATGCATTGTGGCAGTTTACTTATAATGGAGAGAAGAGGCTCTTTACGCGGACGGTCTCGGGAAATGGTAAATGTGTACTTGCGGAAAATGTAACTCCTTTCTGTCCTTCCAGTTTGCTGCCCGAAGGTGCACTGGTAGTTTATCGCGAAATGTTTATACTTCGGATGGAATAAGGTTTTAGTGGAAATCTTGTCAAGAGTAGATTTACGAAAGATTAACAGACGGGAGGCTTAGGCTTCCCGTTTTTGTTTCTGTTGTGCATCATCTGTCTGTTCTGTATGCATCATTCGTTTGCTTCGAATGTATTGTCTGTTTGTTCTGGACTAATCATCCGTTCCCTCCACTTCACTGTCCCAAACCTCAGGGCTTTTCACGGAAACCCCAGGGCTTTGGAGGGTAAATGCCAGCCATTTCACTTGCTAAGGTGTGGCATTTAGGATGGTAAGGTGTGGAGTTTGGGGAGCCGGCATGTGGCATTTCAAATGGAATACTGTGGAGGGTAAAAAGAAAAGGAGAAGCAATGCTCCTCCTTTCCCGGTAGTTTAATTTTTAAATATCTAAAAAATGACGTTACAAATATACAACATCGCAGAGGCGATGTCAAGTGTTTCGCCAATTATTTTCGATTATAATCCTGCCAATTCCAATACTTTGTCAATGGCAGCGTTCAGTCCATCAACATTCTTACCGCCGGCAGTTGCAAAGTGGGGCTGGCCACCGCCACCGCCTTGGATAAGTTTGGCGGCTTCTTTCACCAGGTTACCGGCTTTCAGTCCACCTGCCACAAGGTTGTCGCTCAGCATGACGGTCAGCATCGGCTTGCCTTCGGCTTCTGTTCCGGCCACGAAGAACAAGTTTTCCGTAATCTGGCCACGCAGCTGGAAGGCGATGTTCTTCACTGTTTCTGCCGGCAGGGGAGCACAGAACTTGATGACTTTAACGCCATTGACTTCCTGTACGTTCTTCAGCAGTCTTTCTTTCAGCTGTGCTTCTTTCTCTTTCATGAAGTCCTCTACCTGCTTCTTCAGTCCGGCGTTTTCGTCAATATACTTACGGATGGTTCCGGCAAGGTCGGGTGCGTTGTTGAAGAGCGCCTTCAAGTCGTGCAGCGTGTCCTCGATGGTGTTCATCAGTTCCTCCACGCGTGCACCCGTGTAGGCTTCGATACGGCGCACACCGGCAGCCACGGAGCTTTCGGAGATAATCTTCACCATACCGATGTTTCCGGTTGCAGCCACGTGCGTACCACCACAGAATTCTACGGAAGAACCGAACTGGATAACGCGTACATGGTCGCCGTACTTCTCGCCGAACAGAGCGATGGCGCCCAGTTCTTTGGCTTCTTCGATAGGAATGTTGCGGTATTCCTTCAAAGGTATGTTGGCGCGAATCTTTGCATTAACGATGTGTTCCACCTTGCGGATTTCCTCGTCCGTCACCTTCTGGAAGTGTGAGAAGTCGAAACGCAGGGAGTCCGGTGTAACCAAAGAGCCCTTCTGCTCTACATGCTCGCCCAATACTTCGCGCAGCGCAGCATCCAGCAAGTGGGTAGCAGAGTGGTTGGCGGCACAAGCGGTACGCTTGTCGGTATCCACGCATGCCATCATCGGAGCTTCCATGTGTTCGGGCAGCTTCTTGGTGATGTGGATAGGCAGGTTGTTCTCCTTCTTGGTGTCTACCACTTCGATGGTTTCAAACTCGTTCACCAATACACCGGTGTCACCTACCTGACCGCCGCTTTCGGCATAGAACGGAGTCTTGTCCAGTACAATCTGATACAAGGTTTGGTTCTTCTGCTTCACTTGGCGGTAGCGCAGAATGGATGTTTCGTATTCCGTATAGTCATATCCTACGAATTCGGTAGTACCCTCCTTTAGCGTAATCCAGTCACCGGTCTCTATGGCGGCGGCATTGCGGGCGCGCTGTTTCTGCTGCTGCATTTCGGCGTCAAACTCCTTGATGTCGGCAGTCATGCCGTTTTCGCGGAGAATCAGTTCCGTCAAGTCGAGCGGGAAACCGAAGGTATCATATAAGGTAAAGGCATCCTTTCCGCTGATTTCGTTCTTGCCGGCGGCTTTGGCGTCTGCCATGGTCTTTTCCAGCAGGCGGATACCCGTCTCCAGGGTGCGGAGGAAGGAGTCTTCTTCTTCCTTGATAACTTTGGCAATCAGTTCCTTCTGTGCATCCAGTTCGGGATAAGCGGCGCCCATGTTCTCGATGAGTACGGGGAGGAGCTTGTACATGAATGCCTGCTTCTGTCCGAGGAACGTGTAACCGTAGCGCACGGCACGGCGGAGGATACGACGGATGACGTAACCTGCCTTGGCATTGCTCGGAAGCTGTCCGTCGGTGATGGAGAAGGCGATGGTGCGGATGTGGTCGGCAATTACACGCATGGCGATGTCCGACTTCTCATCTTCGCCATACTTCTTGCCTGCCATGTCTCCGATGGCTTTCAGTATCGGTTGGAATACGTCGGTGTCGTAGTTGGAGGTCTTTCCTTGCAGTGTGCGCACCAGTCGCTCGAAGCCCATGCCGGTGTCGATAACCTTGGCGGGAAGTCCTTCCAGGCTACCGTCCGCCTTGCGGTTGAACTGCATGAACACGAGGTTCCAGATTTCAATCACCTGCGGGTGGTCTTTGTTCACCAGCTGGCTGCCGGGTACTTTGGCCTTCTCTTCTTCCGAACGGGAGTCCACATGGATTTCCGAACACGGACCGCACGGTCCCGTATCACCCATTTCCCAGAAGTTATCGTGTTTGTTGCCATTCAGAATGTGGTCTTTCGGCAAGAACTGCTCCCAGTAAGAAGCGGCTTCGTTGTCGCGTTCCAGTCCTTCTTCGGCGCTACCTTCGAATACGGTGGCGTAGAGGTCTTTAGGGTCGAGTTTCAATACATCCACCAGATACTCCCATGCCCAGGAGATGGCTTCCTTCTTGAAGTAGTCGCCAAACGACCAGTTGCCCAGCATCTCGAACATGGTGTGGTGGTAGGTATCGTGACCCACTTCCTCCAGGTCGTTGTGCTTTCCGCTTACGCGAAGGCATTTCTGCGAGTCAGCAACTCTTTTGTATTTCGCCGGGTGGTTGCCCAAAATGATATCTTTAAACTGGTTCATTCCCGCATTGGTGAACATCAACGTGGGGTCATCCTTAATCACCATCGGGGCCGAAGGCACTATCTGGTGACCTTTACTTTCGAAGAAACTCTTGAAAGAGTCTCTGATTTCGTTTGCAGTCAACATACTCTCTATTGATTTATCTGATTCTAATTTGATTTACCTTCTCTTGTCGTTTTTTGCCCGTTTCTTACTACTAACTACTTGCTACTTAGTCTTAATATTCTTGAAAAAACTGTGCAAAGATAGCTTGTTTTTATTACTTTTGTCGCATTGACAAGCGAAATATTTCCTAAGATGCGCAAAGTTTACTACATTTATAATCCCCAGACGCAGACGTACGACCGTATTTATCCTACCGTGAGGCAGCGGGCGCTGAGCATTCTCCGCCGTTTGTTCATCGGTATGGGGCTGGGTGCAGGCAGTTTCATCGTATTGCTGCTTATCTTCGGCTCTCCGTCGGAGAAGGAGTTGCGAAAGGAGAACAGCAAACTGCAGGCGCAGTACAACGTCCTCTCCCGCCGGCTGGACGAGGCTATGGGAGTGCTGCAAGACATACAGCAGCGTGATGACAATCTGTACCGGGTGATTTTCATGGCCGACCCTATTCCTTCTGCCATCCGTCAGGCTGGATACGGCGGTACCAACCGCTATGAGCATCTGATGGATATGGCTAACTCCGACTTGGTTATCAATACCACGCAGAAAATGGATATGATTAGCAAGCAACTCTATATCCAGTCCCGCTCCTTTGACGATGTGGTGGAGATGTGCAAGAATCATGATGAAATGCTGCGCTGCATTCCTGCCATACAGCCGGTTTCCAATAAAGACCTCCGTAAGACCGCTTCGGGTTACGGTACGCGTATCGACCCCATTTATGGTACCAGCAAGTTCCATGAGGGTATGGACTTTTCGGCTCCCCAGGGCACGGATGTCTATGCCACGGGAGATGGCACCGTGGTGCAGATGGGCTGGCAATCGGGCTATGGCAACAGAATTGTGATAGACCACGGCTTCGGTTATCAGACGGTGTATGCACACTTGCGCGATTTCCGGACGAAGTTGGGCAAGAAAGTGGTACGTGGTGAGGTCATTGGCGGGGTAGGCAGTACGGGCAAGAGTACTGGTCCGCACTTGCACTACGAAGTACACGTTAAGGGAAAAGTTGTGAATCCCGTCAACTACTACTTCATGGATCTCAGTGCCGAGGATTATGACCGCATGATACAGATTGCGGCGAACCATGGTAAGGTGCTTGATTGACGGATGATTTATAGAGAAAGGATTACATCATGCTGAATACAGATAAGAATTTAAAGTTATATTACTCCATCAGCGAGGTGGCTGCCATGTTCGATGTCAACGAATCACTGCTCCGTTTCTGGGAAAAGGAGTTTCCGCAACTCAATCCGAAGAAGGGGGGGCGGGGAATACGCCAGTACCGTAAGGAGGACATTGAGACAGTGAAACTTATCTATCATCTGGTGAAGGAGCGCGGAATGACCTTGCCCGGCGCCCGCCAACGGATGAAAGACAATAAAGAAGCTACGATACGCAACTTTGAAATCGTAGATCGCCTGAGAGCTATCCGCGAAGAACTGGTAGGCATGAAACTGGCATTGGATGAGTTTACTTACGAGGATGTGGAGAGCTTGAAGGAAAATATTCAAGGACTGAAGTAGAATAAATACCACTCCGTTTATTCCTCTACTCTCGTCACTTGTTTTATATTCTGTATCTGCTTCAGGTTATTGCAGATAGTGCGCACGTCGTCCACATCGTGTACATAGAGTTGTATCTTTCCTTCGAAGATACCGTCGTTGGTTTCGATGGTCAGTTTACGGATATTCACGTTGAGCTGGCGGGAGATGACTTGAGTTACTTCGTTCAGCAATCCCATGCTGTCTATACCTTTTATATATATGGTGACGAGGAACGACAAATCCTTGTGAGTGTCCCACTCGGTGGCGATGATACGGTTTCCGTAGCTACTCTTAAGGCGGGTGGCAACGGGGCATTGGCGCTTGTGGATGACAACACGGTTTTGCTCGTCGATGTATCCCAGTACGTCGTCACCCGGAATGGGATGGCAACAGTCGGCCATAATATAGTTCTTTGAGATGGTCTCTTCCGTCAGCTTCAGAATCTGCTTAGTGTTGATTTTCTCTTGCGGTGTTTTCTCTTCCGGTTGTTCTTTGGCATCCTTGTTGTCCTTGTTACCGAAGGAGAAGGTCAGGAACTTCTTCCAGTTGCTGTTCTGCTTTTCCTTGAACACGTTCTTGTCGGCATCGCCCAGCACAACCCGTTTGTTGCCGATGGCAACGAGCAGCTCGTCGCGGGTGTGGAAGCCGTGCAGCCTGGTCAGCTTGTCCAGAGCAGCATCATCCATACGTATATCCTCGTTTTTGAAGAATTCGTTCAGTATGGTTTCACCTTCTTTCTGATAGGCTTTCGCCTCTTTGCGCAGGATGGCGGCAATCTTGGCGCGGGCGCGGGCGGTGGTGGCATACACTTCCCACTCCGGCTGTACGCGTTGCGATTTGGAGGTCAATATCTCTACCTGGTCACCGCTTTGCAGTTTGTGGCTTAGGGGAACCAGTTTGTGGTTTACCTTGGCGCCGATGCAGTGGCTGCCGATGTCGGTATGCAAGGAGAAGGCAAAGTCCAGTGCCGTAGAGTTCTGCGGCATGGTCTTGAGGTCGCCTTTCGGGGTGAAGACGAAAATTTCCGATGCAAACAAGTTCAGTTTGATGGTATCGAGAAAATCGATGGCGTCCGGTTGTGGGTCGTCCAGAATTTCCTTGATGGTACGCAACCATTTCTCCAGTTCGCCTTCATCTTCGCTGCCTCCGCCTTCTTTGTATTTCCAGTGGGCGGCAAAGCCTTGTTCGGCAACGTCATTCATGCGTTCACTGCGGATTTGTACTTCAATCCATTGCCCGTTGTTACCCATAAGGGTGACGTGCAGGGCTTGGTAGCCGTTGGCTTTGGGATGGCTCACCCAGTCGCGCAGGCGGTCAGGGTGGGGCTTGTATATCTTGGATATGGAGACGTAAATGTCGAAGCAGTCGTTTAGCTCTTCCTCTATATTGCGGGGCTCGAAGATGATGCGGACAGCAAGCAAATCATAGATTTCCTCGAAGGGGACATGCTTGGTCTGCATTTTGTTCCAGATGGAGTAGATGGACTTTACACGGGCAAGGATACGGTATTTCAGTCCCATTTTGTCCAGTTGCGCCCGTATCGGAGCGGTGAACTCATTGAATACCTTGTCGCGCTCCACGGCGGTGGCTTCCAGTTTCTCTTCTATCTCGTGGTACTCTTCCGGATGTTCGTACTTGAAGCTCAGGTTTTCCAGTTCTGTCTTGATTTTGTACAAGCCGAGGCGGTTGGCGAGCGGGGCATAAATATAGAGTGTTTCGCCTGCAATCTTGAACTGCTTGTTGGGCAGCATGGAGCCGAGTGTACGCATGTTATGCAGACGGTCGGCTATCTTGATGAGGATAACTCGGATATCGTCGGACATGGTGAGCAGCAGCTTCTTGAAGTTCTCTGCCTGCGCCGAGGCACGGTCGCCGAAGATACCGCCGGAAATCTTTGTCAGCCCGTCTACAATCTGGGCGATTTTGGGACCGAAGATGTTTTCAATATCCTCTACGGTGTAGTCGGTGTCCTCCACCACATCATGCAGCAATGCCGAGCATATGGAAGTAGACCCCAGTCCTATCTCATTACAGACAATCTTTGCCACAGCAATAGGGTGCATGATGTAGGGCTCGCCGGAACGACGCTTAATGCCCTTATGCGCCTGGTTGGCAAAGTTGAATGCTTTGGTTATTATTTCGACGCGCTTGCGGTGCTTGGTGGCCAAATAGTCGTTCAACAGTTCTTGGAATGCCTGTTCAATCATTTCCTCTTCGGCTTTTTCCTTTTCCTTCTGACTTATATTTTCTTCCATATACTGCTTTCTCCTTTCTTCACTTCACTTTTTGCAAAAATAAGCAATTTTCAACACCGGGCAAGCGTTTATGTCTTTATTTATAAATCTTCAAGCGCTTTCCTGCGGAGATTCTGGTACTGCGCAATCCATTCCAACTTTTTAACTGATTGACAGTGACGCCGTATTTCCGTGCAATGCTGCCGAGATTCTCGCCACTGCGTATCTTGTGGTAGGTGACATTCCCCGTAGCGGTACTGCCTTTGCTGCTACGTGCCGTCGAGCGTGTATTGGAAACGGCCACGACTCTGCGGTTCTTGAACAGCTCGTTACTGCGGTGGGCATAGATGGTGTCTTGCTTGTCAATGAAGGCACTGATGTAGTTGATGGGGAGGCGTAGCGTCTGCGGCTTGCTCTCTCCGGGGATGATGCTTTTCTTGAATTGGGGATTCAGGCTCTTTATCTGGTCCAGGCTGATGCCGCATAGGTCGGAAATCTGCTCGAAATGAAGGTTACGGCTTACTTGCACCGTATCGGTTGCTTCCGGAATGTCGGTTTCCATGGGGCAGATGTTGTGCTTGCAGTAGTAGGTCATTACGTAGTTGGCGGCAATGAAGGCGGGCACGTAGCCGCGTGTCTCTTTGGGCAGATAGTTGTAGATTTCCCAATAATCGGTTTTCCCTCCCGAGCGGCGGATGGCTTTGTTGATGGTGCCCGGACCGCAGTTGTAGGCGGCAATCACCAGGTTCCAGTCTTTGTAAATGTCATACATGTCCTTCAGGTAGCGTGCTGCCGCCCAGGTCGCCTTTATCGGGTCACGGCGTTCGTCTACGAGGCTGTTGTTTTCCAGTCCGTATATCTTTCCGGTGGCGAGCATAAACTGCCATAGTCCGCAGGCTCCCGCGCGGGATACGGCAGAAGGGTTGAGAGCGGATTCTATGATGGGCAGGTATTTCAGCTCGAGCGGCAGGCCGTAGGCATCCAGCGCTTCTTCGAAGATGGGCATATAGAAGTTGCAGGCGCTCAGCATGAAGGCAACCTGGTTGCGCAGACGTCCGGCATACATGTCGATGAACTTGCGCACAATCTCGTTGTATGGCATTTCCATGACGGTCGGCATGCGCGACAACCGGTCTATGTATACAGAGTCACTGAACATCGGGTTTACGGTAGAGGTGCTGCAGTCTTTTCCCAAGTCTATGTAATTCTTGGCTTTCCAGTCATTGAGCAGGCTGTCCAGCGGATAGGTCATGCTTTTGGGCAGCTCGATGGATTCCTGGCGTTCCGTGCCGTTTTCGCGGATAAGCACTTCCACGCTTTCTTGCGCATGCATGGCCGGAGCGGTGAAGAGGGCGCAAAACAGAAGCGAGGAACCGAGAATAATTCTTTTCATATATATGGCCTTGTGTGTCATTAGGTAATAATTTATGCTTTAATTTTCGTTTTTAGAATCGGAAACTGCATTGCACGCCGACGTTCTTATTAGAGGAACCAGTCATCTGGCTGTTGATTATGGCAGGTTCCACTTTCATGCTGAGGTCGGGGGTGATGTCAAAGTTGGACAGCTCTGCGTCTACGTATGCGTCGACAACGGACAGCAGGTATACACCGATAAAGGCGAAGATGCTCAAGTCGCGGTATCGTCGGAAGGTATCCTTACGCTTCCGTAGTGTCTCCGTCAGCTGGCTTTCGGTATAGTTATAGTTGGGAGGCAGCAGGTCGGTAATGGTACTGGAGTTGAAATTACCATTTACGGCATCCTTGTAGGCGGCCGAATAGTCCTTATACATCTTGCTGTTCCACGTAAGGGCATAGGCACAACCGGCAAATCCTCCATAGAAGATGGGCAGTTTCCAATACTTGCGGTTGTAAATTTGTCCACCGCCGGGAATGACGAGGGCAAGCCAGGTGGCTTTTGTGGGATTAGGTACCCACCTTTTGGGGTCGATGGCCTTTTGCAGACTGTCTGTAGGCACGGGCTGTTCCTTCAGGTCGGGGCTGGCAGTCATTTCCAGCATCTTCCGCTTGTTTTCGGCTGCAAGACTGTCGGCAACAGTGAGGCTGTCCCGGTTCACCACGGTGTTGAGTGTATCGGCCTGATGCCGCTGCGCACGCTTGGAAGCGGCACGTGGACGGTCCTGACCATACATAGCAATCCCTGCCATCTGTAAAAAACAGAGCAGCAGGGCAATGGCTAACTGATATATTCTTCCTTTTTTCCTCATTTATTTCTTCAGCGTATCAAGAATGCCGATGATACGTTCCAATTCTTCTTCGTTATTGAACGGGATACTGATTTTACCTTTTCCTTTCTCCGAGCAGGTTAGCTGCACCTTGGTACTGAAAAAGCCCGAGAGCTGTTGTTTCAGCATATTGAATTCTTCGGGCAGTTTGGCGCGCTTGGGGGCAATCTTACGACCACCGCTCTTCACGCTTTCGCCTTCACTCAGTGACTTTACGATTTCTTCCACTTTGCGTACGGAATACCCGTGCTCCAGGATTTCTTCGAAAATCTTCACTTGCAGTTTGGGATCGCCAAGCGTTACCAACGCGCGGGCATGTCCCATGTCTATCTGCTTGTTCTGCAGTCCCATCTGGACGGGGGCGGGCAGTTTGAGCAGGCGCAGGTAGTTGGCAATGGTGGTACGCTTCTTACCTACGCGTTCGCTGAGGCGTTCCTGCGTCAGTCCGTATTGTTCCAACAGATGCTGGTAAGCGAGGGCTATTTCTACGGAGTTCAAGTCTTCGCGCTGTATGTTTTCGATGAGCGCCATTTCCATGACGTTCTCGTCATCTGCAGTGCGGATATAGGCAGGGATGCTTGTCAGTCCGGCAAGCTGCGAAGCACGGAAACGACGCTCGCCGGCGATAATCTGGTATTCGTCGTCGCTAAGCTTGCGCAGGGTGATGGGCTGTATGATGCCGATTTCGGAGATGGAATCGGCTAACTCCTGCAACGCAACCGGGTCGAATTCATGACGGGGCTGGTTGGGATTGACCGTAATCTTCGACAGCTCTATCTCATTGATAGAGGAGGAGCCTTCGGTCTTTACTTCATCCATGGAGAAGAGGGCGTCTAGCCCGCGTCCTAATGCATTTCTTTGTGCCATCTGTTTATTTACTATTTGACGATTTACAATTTAACCATACGGGATGATTTGTTTGTGCATTGTAAATATGGTATTTATCACTAATCATTAATCACTAACCACTATAATCACTTCTTTTCGTTTCTGCTTATCAATTCCTTGGCAAGTGCCATGTGGTTTTTGGCTCCGGTTGAGTCTGCGTCATAGAGAATGGTGGGCAGGCCGTAGCTGGGAGCTTCGCTCAGTTTCACATTGCGCTGGATGACGGTGTTGAATACCAATTCCTGGAAGTGGCGTTTCACTTCATCGTAAATCTGGTTGGCCTGGCGCAGACGCGAGTCGTACATCGTCAGCAGGAAGCCTTCGATTTCGAGGGCAGGGTTCAGCTTGGACTTGATGATTTTAATGGTATTCAGCAATTTGCTGATGCCTTCCAGTGCAAAATATTCCGCTTGTACGGGGATGATTACCGAATCGGCGGCAGTCAGTGCGTTGACCGTAATCAGACCCAAAGACGGGGAACAGTCTATCAAGATATAATCAAACTCATTCTTCAGCGGAGCGAGTACTTCTTTCAGTATCTTTTCGCGGTTTTTCAGATTGAGCATCTCTATTTCGGCACCTACCAGATTGATGTGGGAGGAGATTACCTTCAGTGTGTCTATCTCCGTGTCATGAAGGGCCTCGCGTACGTCTGCACGGTCAATAATGCACTCGTAGATAGTACATTCCGACTGCTTGATGTCCACACCCAATCCTGAGGAGGCATTGGCCTGCGGGTCGGCATCTACAACGAGCACTTTCTTTTCAAGCGTGGCGAGTGAGGCTGCGAGGTTGATTGTCGTCGTAGTCTTGCCTACACCACCCTTTTGGTTAGCCATAGCAATTATTTTTCCCATAATCTCAATATTTATTGGCAGCGAAATAAGTGATAATTCCGGATAGCGCCTACAAATTTGGAGAAAGATTGCAAAAACGGTTGATAAGTCGGCTGTTTTGTTAATAACTCACAGACGTTTACCGCTGTTTTTCTTCTTGTAAATTGCGCGTAAAGCGTTCTTTCTCTGTTTAGTGGGCAAATATACGTATTTATCTTGAAATGAAGCTGATTTTTTGTCTCGCTTGCAGAAGATTAAGATTTGTAAACCAATGGAAGACATTGGCTTGGACTATTCTCTCTACTTGCATGAGATGTACATCTCGTGTTGTTTGAAACGTGCATCTCATGTTGCTCGAGATGTACATCTCATGCAGATGGACTACCGTGTGGAAGATGGTCGGGGGATAAGTTGTTCCCGGGCAGAAGGAGAGGAGCTGGTGTCAGACCAAGGCTTTGACGAACTCCCAGCAGAAGTACGCACACATCACACATTTCACTACTGTGCCCAGCAAGAATCCAAGCAGCGAGCCCAGCCCCGATTTCAAGGCCTGGTCTGTCTTGCTGCCTCCCATCAGTTCGCCGGCAAAGGCTCCGAGAAAGGGGCCGAGGATGATGCCCCAAGGCATGAAGAACAACCCTACGATGGTGCCTATGAGGCAGCCGCGCGTTCCCCACCGACTGCCTCCGCTGTATTTGCTGCCCAGCATCGGGACGAAATAATCCAGTATCTGTACAAGGACGACTGCTGCCAGCCATAAAAGTAACTGCGTGGTGGAAAACTGCGCCTTGTCCGTGAAATGTAGAAGCAACAAGCCTGCATAGGCTACGGGCGGTCCCGGAATCATAGGCAGGATGCAGCCTGCCAATCCGACAATCAGGCAGAGGATGCCCAAGATGATGAGAAGAATCTCCATAGGTGTATCGTTTCTGTTGGTGAAGATGACAGCGGTTGTTCCCTGCTACTCGAATCGGTTGTATATGACAATGGGGCGGGAGCGGCGTGTGCTCATCGACGGGAACCATATATCGTCGGCTGTGAGGCCACATTGCTTGATGGCTTCGGCGCAGTATTCCAGTCGTCCGAAGTCGGCATCGACATTGTTTGTACCGAATGTGAATTTGATTCCACGTGCTTTGGCGCGACGGATAATCTCGAAACTGGGAATCCGGTAGCGTGCATTGATTTCCAGAGCGATTCCATGTTGTTGCAATACATCCAATACGCGTTCAATGCGTCCGTCCGTCCAGTACTTGTCGTAATCATGCGCCATAGTATCGGGCAAGAAGGTAGGGTTGGCATAAATGTCGGCAGGCTCGTTGGTCAGAATCAGGACTGTTTGGTCGACAAGGTGGTCCATATACTGTTCAAGCGTAATGTCATCAAAGAGTGCTTCTTCGGCCCGGTAGATGCGCGAATTACGTCCCTTGTGGTCTATGATGGTCATGGCGTCGGTAAACAGGTAATCGAAAATCCCCAAGGCTTCCTGCGAGAAAGTTGCCGTCCATTTGCGTCCCTCACCTTGTACACCGCACAGGAATGGCATCCCTTTTACTTCATTAAAATAGTCGTACACTTCTTTGTCATCGGCCAGCATACGTCCTACGCCTCCTTCTCCAGCATTGGGGGCGACACCATAGTTGATACCGTAATTCATGGACATGGCGTGTGCCATTTCCTTCGTCAGCCCTCCTTTCAAGTGAACGTGATAGTCTATAACTGGGAAATCGTGCTGCTGTAGCCTGATTATCTCATCCGTGCGCTCGTCTACCGGAGCAAGTGTGTCGGCTTCGTTGCGTGCTTCCTTGGCAAGCCGTTCGATGGCGAGATTCCGGAATGACACTTCGCCGTGTATGCCTTGCAGGGCAATGGAACCTTGACTCAGCAGTTGCCGGGCGTGCTCCTCTGTGCGATATGGATGTTCGGGTTCGGTATAGCAGACAACTTCGGTTCCGTTAATGCAGACAATGATGTTTTGTCCGCGTACGGTTATCTCGAAGTCAAACCATTCTCCATCTTTTGCGAGTGAGCGATAGAGGTTGCGCACCGAGGCGAGTGAGCCGCTCTTGCGTGTGCCGTCGATGTCTCCGTTACGGAATATCACTTCATAACCGGACTCGCCGTCCGTATGAAAGAGGAGGCCTGCTTCGGAGCCGGGTTGTGTGAGGGCTTCTCCGGTGAGTCGGAAATTTTGGTATTCTTTGTCGTTGAAGAGCTTCCGGCCTTCTGCAATGACCGGGTCTGCCGTGTGAAGCGTAGATGTCCCGTCATTCCATTGGTCAAGTGGCTCGGGAGAACTGCTCCTGCCACAGCTTGTCAGGGTTGTTAGAAACAGAATAATTGCGGCAGCTGCCGTCTCGATGCGTGCAGCAATGGTAGAATGGCAAAAAGTGTTCATTATAGCATGGATTTTATGAATGATTATATTCCAATTATTGTCGGTACAAAGTTAGCCTTTTCTGAAAATATCTTTGAATACAAAAGAATTATTATCTTTGTAGTATTCTGTTTAAAGCCTTTTTAGCTACTTTTGCACGATAATAAAAAAGAAAGTTATGGAAAATCAGAGACCTTTGATATTGATTTCCAATGATGACGGCATCATTGCGAAAGGTATTAGCGAGTTAATCAAATTCCTCCGTCCGCTGGGCGAGATTGTGGTAATGGCGCCGGATGCACCCCGCTCTGGAAGTGCGTGTGCGCTGACTGTAACGGAACCTATCCACTACCAGTTGGTCCGTAAGGATGTTGGGCTGACGGTATACAAGTGTTCCGGTACGCCGACCGATTGTGTGAAGCTGGCTTTTCATACGGTGCTCGACCGCAAGCCCGACTTGGTGGTAGGCGGCATCAACCACGGCGACAATTCTTCTGTAAACCTGCATTATTCCGGTACGATGGGCGTTGTGATAGAGGGATGCCTGAAAGGAGTGCCTTCCATCGGATTCTCCCTTTGCAACCATGAGCCGAACGCTGATTTTGAGCCCGCAGGTCCTTACATCCGCGAGATAGCCCGGCTGGTATTGGAGAAAGGGCTTCCTCCGTTGACGTGCCTCAATGTCAATTTTCCTGATGCCAAAGAACTGAAGGGCGTGAAGATTTGCGAACAAACCAAGGGGCAATGGACCAATGAATGGGAAAACTTTGCCCATAGAGGAGATGCCCATTACTACTGGCTGACCGGCGAGTTTGAGAACAACGATGCCGAAAATGAGAAGAATGACCATTGGGCGCTTGATAACGGTTATGTGGCAATCACCCCGACCACGGTGGATGCAACGGCATACGGCTTGATTGATGAACTGAAAGCATGGTTCTGAATTAATTGACAATTATCAATTGATATGAAGTATTACTTGATTGTCGGTGAAGCTTCCGGCGACCTGCATGCCTCCCATCTGATGGCTGCATTGAAGGAGGAGGACTCGCAAGCGGAGTTCCGTTTCTTCGGAGGCGACCTCATGGCTGCAGTGGGCGGTGTGATGGTGAAGCATTACAAAGAGTTGGCGTATATGGGGTTCATTCCCGTATTGCTGCATCTGCGCACCATCTTTGCCAATATGAAGCGCTGCAAGGAGGATATTGTTGCGTGGCAGCCGGATGTGCTGATTTTGGTGGACTATCCGGGCTTTAACCTGGATATAGCCAAGTTTGTCCATGCCAACACAAGGATTCCTGTCTTTTATTATATTTCTCCCAAGATTTGGGCATGGAAGGAATACCGCATCAAGAATATTAAACGGGATGTGGATGAGCTGTTCTCCATCCTACCGTTCGAGGTGGAGTTTTTTGAAGGGAAGCACCGGTATCCGATACATTATGTCGGCAATCCGACAGTGGATGAAGTGACGGCTTTTCTTGCTTCCAGCTCAGAGACATTCGACGACTTTGTCCGGGCAAACGGACTTTCGGCCAAACCCGTCATTGCTCTGCTGGCCGGTAGCCGCAAGCAGGAAATCAAGGACAATCTGCCCGACATGCTTCGTGCGGCAGCTTCTTTTCCCGATTATCAACTGGTGCTGGCCGGTGCTCCGGGCATTTCTCCCGAGTATTACAAACGTTATGTGGGTGGGGCGGACGTGAAGATTATCTTCAACAAGACATTTCCTTTGTTGAGGCAGGCAGAGGCTGCACTGGTCACTTCGGGGACAGCAACGCTGGAAACTGCTCTGTTCCGTGTGCCGCAAGCGGTGTGCTACCATACTCCGATAGGGAAGGTTATCGCTTTCCTGAAACGGCATGTACTGAAAGTGAAGTACATTTCCCTGGTCAATCTCATAGCCAACCGGGAGGTGGTGAAAGAGCTGGTTGCAGATACCATGACGGTAGAGCAGGTACGCTCGGAGCTGAACCGCATTTTGTACGATAAGGAATACCGCCGTCAGATGCTCGAGGGATATGAGTATATGGCATCCCGTCTGGGAGAGGCAGGGGCACCCAAACATGCTGCCCGCAAGATGGTGGCATTGTTGAGGAGGAGCAGGGAGGAATAGTCGAAAAATTAAGAATTTGTTAAAATGGGGAAAGCCGGTGCAGTAAATGCCCGGCTTTTGTATTTTCTATACAGAAACAAATGAAAAGAACTTTGATTATGAAAAAGCTACATTGGTTATTTATGGCAATATGTTTGGCAGTGATGCCCGCTTTGCAATCATGTGATGATAACGACGGATATTCTTTGGGTAATTTTACCCCGCCTTTGTGGGCTACTGTGCGTGTTACGGGAAATGCCTTTTATTTAAACTGCGATGTCTGGGGGACACTCTGGCCGGTAAATACGGACATTGGGTGGTATGATGCTGTGGATGGGCAGCGTGTGATTACCGTGTTCAATCCTTTGTGGGACAACTATGCAGGATATGACCATGCTGTGAAGCTGCTGCGTCTGCAGAACGTCTTGACGAAAGAGGTGGAGATGCTGATTCCCGAAACCGAAGAGGAATTCGGTAATGACCCCGTGCGTATATATAAAGGTGATATTACCATCAGTGGTGGCTATATGAACATTTTTTTCATGCAGAACCTGCCATCTTCGACTGATAATAAACACCGTATCAGCCTGGTGCGTCCGCAAGAAGATGATACTTTGTATGGCGAAGATGGATACGTCCATTTGGAACTCCGCTATAACGACTATGATGACCTGACGGGACGTCGTAGTCCTGGTGCTGTCTCCTATAACTTGAACAGTCTGGACATCCCTTCTGAAACCAAAGGCATCAAGTTGAAACTCAATTCAGAAGAGAATGGAGAGGTGGAAGTAACCTTTGATTTGAAAACTGCGGGGAGTAATGAAAAGCTGACTACTAATGTGGATTTGTCCAATATGCAGTTGAAGTAAGAAAGAGTTTGCGAGAGTATATAGTTAGAAAGAGCACCCGGGATTTTGATGTTATTCATCTTGCCCGGGTGCTCTTTTTATATTTGTTTTATGTAAGTTTGGTCATGTGAGTCGTCGTTAGAACATCGTCAAGGCATATAGATAAACAACTGCTGCAGGAATTGCCATCAGTGCACTGTCGAAACGGTCGAGCATCCCTCCATGCCCCGGCAGAATGTTACCGGAATCCTTGATGCCCAATTGGCGTTTCATGAGTGATTCGGTCAGATCGCCCCAAGTGCCGAAAATGACGACAACGATTGCCAGACCTACCCATTGCCATCCTGGCATAAAAGGAAAGAAATGTGCAAAGCCAAGAGAGGAAGCGATGGAGAATATTCCGCCGCCGATGCTGCCCTCCCAGGATTTTTTAGGTGAGATGCGTTCGAACAGACGGTGTTTGCCTATCAGCGAACCTACGCAATAGGCACCTGTATCGCTCAACCAGATAAATACGAAAATGGAAAGCGGTAGAATAGGGTTGTAGGTCACACTGCCCGTTTCCGGGGAATTCTGAAAAGCAAGTACGTTCAGCAGGGCAAAGGGGAGTGCCACGTACAATTGGCTTAGCATGGAGTAGGCCCAGTTACCCGTCGGATTCTTTTTCTTGAGGTAAAGTTCCGTAATCATCATGTAGAGCAATAGTCCCAAATAAGGAAGGAATACCCGTGCTCCTACAGACTGCTGGGTACAGAAACTCATTAATGCAAGGAAAAGGTAGGCTCCCCCCAATGCAGTGATGGTCTTGTTAATGCTTACTTCGCCGCTTTTGCTGACTAATTGGGCAAACTCATGTACGCTCAGTGCGCTGATAATGGTGAACAGTATACCGAACGAAAGGGGGCTGTAAATAATACAGCCCACCAATACTATGACGAATAACACGCCGGTAACGGCACGTTGGATAAAGTTATTTTTCATGCTTTTCTTCTTCTTCCTTGACTTCCTTTTCTGCTTCTATGGCTTTTTGCTCTTCTTCTTGCTCCGCTTTTTTCAGCTCGGCAGCAGTCTTGTTTGCACTGATTTCCTCCGAGCGGGAAGCCCATGGACGTTTCCCAAAGATGTGTTCAACGTCTTCGGCAAAGATTACTTCTTTGTCAATCAGCAGTTGTGCCAGCCGGTTGTGCCCTTCTTGGTTTTCGGACAATATTTTCTTGGCACGTTCGTACTGTTCGTTGACCATCTGCTTCACTTCTTCGTCAATCAGTTCCGCAGTCTTTTCGCTATACGGGCGGTTGAAGGAATATTCCTCATTATTATAGTAACAGAGGTTGGGGAGTTTTTCGCTCATACCCAGATAGGCAATCATACCGTACGCCTGCTTGGTCACGCGTTCCAAGTCATTCATGGCTCCGGTGGATATTCTACCTAAGAATAGGTCTTCGGCAGCACGTCCTCCCAAGGTGGCACACATCTCATCGAGCATCTGTTCCTTAGTGGTGATTTGCCGTTCTTCCGGCAGATACCAAGCCGCGCCCAAAGCGCGTCCACGGGGTACAATGGTTACTTTAATCAGCGGATTGGCGTATTCCAGTAACCAGGAGATACTGGCATGGCCGGCTTCGTGTATGGCAATGGAACGGCGTTCGGCCTCGGTAGTGATTTTGGTTTTCTTTTCCAACCCACCCACAATGCGGTCTACAGCGTCCAGGAAGTCTTGCTTTCCGACAAACTTTTTGCCGTGGCGGGCGGCTATCAAAGCTGCTTCGTTACATACATTGGCAATGTCTGCCCCCGAGAATCCGGGAGTCTGGCGTGCCAGAAGGTCTACATCCACACTATTGTCTATCTTGATGGGGCGCAGGTGTACACCGAATACTTCCTTACGCTCATTAAGGTCGGGTAGGTCTACATGTATCTGGCGGTCAAAACGTCCGGCGCGCAGCAATGCCTTATCCAAAACATCCACACGGTTGGTGGCGGCTAAGATGATAACACCACTGTTGGAGCCGAAACCGTCCATCTCGGTCAGTAACTGGTTCAATGTGTTCTCGCGCTCGTCGTTGCCACCCATAGCGGCTGCTTTGGCACGGGCACGCCCTACAGCGTCAATCTCGTCGATGAACACGATACAAGGTGCTTTTTCCTTTGCTTGGCGGAACAAATCGCGGACACGGGAAGCTCCCACGCCGACAAACATTTCCACAAAGTCGGAACCTGCCAAAGAGAAGAAAGGTACGTTGGCTTCTCCGGCCACGGCCTTTGCAAGCAGGGTCTTTCCGGTTCCCGGAGGGCCTACCAGCAAGGCGCCCTTGGGTATCTTACCTCCCAAATCGGTATATTTCTGGGGCTCTTTCAAGAACTCGACAATTTCTTCTACCTCTTGCTTGGCTTCAGCAAGTCCTGCCACATCCTTGAATGTAATCTTGATGGGGGAACCTTTTTCAAACAATTGGGCCTTGGACTTTCCTACGCTGAAGATGCCTCCACCTCCGCCCATGCCTCCACCACCGCTCATGCGGCGGGACATGAAAATCCAGAAACCGATAAGGAATGCAAAGGGGAGAATCTGCCACAAAATGGCACCGAAGTAGTTCCGCTTTTTTTCGTAGTTAATGGAGCCGTCAAAGTGGGCGTCGTCTCTTTCCTTTTGCAGGAAATTACCTAGGCTCTCGCGTGAGGGGGCCTCGGTCGTAATAAGCGGATTCTTGCCTACGCGGCTGGAGTCCTGACGAAATACGTTTCCTACGTGCTGGGGTTTGACGTATGCTTCGACGGAATTGTCGTCGTAGCCGATGACTTTGCTTATATAACCGTCTCGTACATATTGCTGGAATTCATCATAAGAGATGTTTTTAGTTGCCGTACCACTTTCATTGGTCAGGTACAACCCCAGCAACATCATCGCTATAATCATATACAGCCAGTTCAGGTTGAACTTGGGCATATTCACTTTATTGGGTTTCTTGTTGGTATTATTGTCCATACGTTTTGATTAATCGAGGTCAGGAATTTGAGTTAATTTGGCGTCTGCCCATAGGTGCTCCAGATTGTAGAATTCCCTTGTTTCAGGCAGGAAGACATGCACCAATATGTCCGAGTAGTCCATAGCTACCCATTCGGCATTGCGCAGCCCGTCTACGGCAAAGGGCTTGGTATCGGCACCCTTGCGTGTGAAGTCCCTGATGGATTCTACAATGGCTGTCACTTGGCTGGGAGAGTTTCCTTGGCAGATGACGAAATAATTGCATATTGTATCGTCGATTTTTGTCAGATCTGCGATGACGATTTTTTTTCCTTTTTTATCTTGAATACCTTCTGTTATCTGTTGAATCAGTTTCTTCGTTTCGTTCATTATACATTATTATATTAAAACAGTTGACAAATATACGTTGATTTCTCATATCAAACACGCAAAAGAGGAAAACTCTTTCAATTTTTGATTTTTTTTAGTTATATAATCCTTTGGATTACGGTATCTTATCAGTTTTTTGCGAAAAAAATACTCGTTTTTGTTTTGATTTATAGAAATCTTTGTATCTTTGCAACCGCAAAACGGAAATAATAACAATTGGGCTATGGTGTAATGGTAACACTACAGATTCTGGTCCTGTCATTCCTGGTTCGAATCCAGGTAGCCCAACGAACTTACCTTATTTAAGTCAAAAAACCACTAAAATCGCAAGTTTTAGTGGTTTTTTGTTGCTTTTCGACCATGTACGAAAATTTCAGTGTAGGCATTCGGTGGCAAATTCAGTGACAAGGCTTCTGTAAGCCGGAAATATTCTGTAAATTTGTAGCATTTCAACATTAAAGCAGAATTTTATGGCAAAAGAATTAGCACTGAAGTACGGCTGTAACCCTAACCAGAAGCCGGCTCGCATTTTCATGCAGGAGGGGGAGTTACCTATTGAGGTTTTGAATGGACGTCCGGGGTATATTAATTTTATGGATGCCTTGAATGGATGGCAGTTGGTAAAGGAACTGAAAGAGGCGACCGGTATGCCTGCTGCAACTTCATTCAAACACGTCAGTCCGGCGGGTGCCGCCATCGGCTTGGAACTCAACGAGACAATGAAGAAGATTTATTTTGTGGATAATCTTCCGCTCTCTCCGCTTGCTTGCGCATATGTGCGTGCCCGCGGTGCCGACCGTATGTCTTCCTATGGTGACTTTATCGCTTTGAGTGATGTGTGCGACGAGGCTACTGCACGTTTTATTAACCGCGAGGTCTCGGATGGCGTTATTGCTCCGGGGTATACGGACGAAGCACTGGCTATCTTGAGGGAAAAGCGTAAAGGAACTTACAATGTGATTCAGATAAGTCCCGGCTATAAGCCTGCCCCGATTGAACATAAGGATGTCTTTGGTATCACGTTTGAGCAGGGACGTAATGAGATAAAGCTGAATGGAGATGAACTCTTTGCGAATATTCCTACTCGGAATAAGAATTTCCCGGAAGCAGCGAAACGTGATTTGATGATAGCCCTTATCACTTTGAAATATACGCAGTCGAATTCTGTATGCTATGTGAAGGACGGTCAGGCTATCGGTATTGGTGCCGGCCAGCAGAGCCGTATCCACTGTACTCGCTTGGCGGGCAACAAGGCCGACATTTGGTATTTACGCCAGCATCCGAAGGTGTTGAATTTGCCATGGGTAGAGAAAATCCGCCGTGCCGACCGTGATAATACGATTGATGTCTATATCAGTGAAGACCATGACGATGTGCTGGCTGACGGTGTTTGGCAGCAGTTCTTTACGGAGAAACCTGAAGTGCTGACCCGTGAAGAAAAACGGGCTTGGTTGGATACATTGAAAGGTGTTTCTTTGGGTTCGGATGCATTCTTCCCTTTTGGAGACAATATTGAGCGTGCCCATAAGAGTGGAGTAGATTACATTGCCCAAGCGGGTGGTTCTGTACGCGATGACCATGTGATTGAAACTTGCGATAAATATGGCATTGCCATGTCGTTCACGGGTATCCGTCTGTTCCATCATTGATAAGGGGTATAAAAATAGGCCCGCTCCCACGGCTGCATAGCTGTAGGGGCGGGTTCCTTTTTTATTAAGTCTTATCTTGTTACGTTATCCTTGGTTTTTGATGTTCTCGTCCACCACTTTTATCTTTTCTTTCACAAGCTCGATGTCTGCTTTCAGCTTTTCCACCTTGCGGTTGATTTCTGTCAGCAGACTATTTCCCTTCTTGGAAGAAGTGGTCAGGAAGCCGAGATTGTTTTCATATGTCTGGAGCTCGTTCTTCATATTGTCGAAGGCACGTACCAGCTTCTCACGTTCCCGGTAAAGGGCTTGTGGACTACCTTCCTGAATGGAGCTGATAGTCGACTTGAAGTTGCTTAGCTTCTTGTTGGAGACGCTGATGTTGAAGTGTTCAAACAATTTGTCTACCTGGCTGTGGTATTGCTTATAGATTCGGTCTTTCTCTTTGAAAGGTACATGTCCTATGCCGTTCCATTCTTTCATGAGGTCGCGTACCAGTTGGGTAGCTTCCTCCGTATCCATTTGGTCATCGATAGCATTCAGTTTTTCGATGATGGCTTTTTTCTTTTCCAGATTTTCCTGCTCTACGCTGCGCTGTGAAGAAGTGGCTTTGTTCTTTTGTTCGAAGAAGTAGTCACAAGCGGAGATGAAACGTTTCCATACGGCATCCGAATATTTCTTTGCTACCGGACCAATGGTTTTCCATTCTTTCTGAAGTTTGGTCAGTTCATCGGCGGTTGCTTTCCAGTCGGTACTGTCCTTCAGAGCTTCTGCTTTTTCGCACAAGGCGCGCTTCTTTTCCAAGTTTTCGTTCATACCTTCCTTCAGGCTCTTGAAGAACTCTCCCTTTTTACGGAAGAACTCGTCGCACGCTTTGCGGAAACGTTCGAAAATCTTCACGTTCATTTTTTGCGGAGCGAAACCGATGGTCTTCCATTTGTTTTGAAGTGCGATGACTTCTTGCGTTTTGCTCTCCCAAGAAGCAAAGTTTGTCAGTTCTTTGTAGTCGATGGCTTCTATGATTTCGCAAATTACGGTCTTTTGGTCAAGATTGTGTTGTTCCACTTCCTTCAACGCTTCGAAATGTTGCTGGTGACGTCGGTTTACGGTTGTAGAGGCAGCTTTGAAACGTGCCCAGATTTCGTCGCGTAGTTCCTTGGCTACCGGCCCTGTATCACGAAATTCTTGATGTAGCTTCTGTAACTGATGGAAAGCTGAAACTACATCCGCTTCATCCGCCAGCTTTTCGGCAGCTTCACAGAGATGTGTCTTGATTTCCAAATTCTTCTTGAAATCGTATTCGCGGAATTCATTGTTCAGTTTCAGAAGGTCATAGAATTTCTCAACATACAATTGGTAGTTTTTCCAAAGCTCGTTGACCTTAGCTTGCGGAACGAGTTTAACTTCGTTCCATTGCTGCTGTAGTTTCTTGAACTCCGTATAGCTCTTGTTGGCGTCATCTGGAGATTCAACCAGCTCCTTCAGCTCTTCGATGATGGAAAGCTTTACCTGCAGGTTCATTTCCTTTTGCTTCTCCAGTTCGGCTGTGAGTGCACTTCTTTTTTCTTTGATGACGGACATGATATTCTTGAACTCTTCCTCCACACAGTCTGTTTGTGGAACAAAGTTCTCCGCGGCGCCTCCGTTTTCAATGAACAGTTTTCTGGCCGCATCCTGCTCAGCATTGTGCAGCTTGTAGAAAGATTGCTTCAAACCGTCTATTTCAGGTTTTGCCACGTTCTCCACGTCTGCAACCACCTCTTTGAGTTTGGCAAGTATTTCCTCTTTCGTGAGCTTCTGAACTGGCTCTACCGGCTTTTCCGAAACGATTTCTTCAGCGGGAGTTTCTGTTGTTGCCGGTTCAGAAACCTCTGCTGTCTTCTTTTCTTCTTCTAATTCCACCGGCTTTTCGGGGAGATTAGTGTCATGAGTGTCCGTCATTGTATTTACTTTTTTAGAAACGGGTTCCTCCCGTTCGGGTTACATTAGGCTACAAATTAATGAAATAAAATGATTACTTCATACAATTTGCCTTGATTTTTTTCTATTTTCTTGTTTTTATGACAGTAAGACAGTGATACCCATGTACAGCATCATGCCTATAATGTCATTGGTGATGGAGATAAACGGGCCGGTGGCAATGGCCGGGTCAACCTTCAGCTTCTCTAAAGTCATGGGGACCAGCGTTCCGAAAATAGAGGCGAACATGACGACTGCAAAGAGGCTGATGGAGACGGAATAAGTGACCGTAGCCGTAGCTCCGAACCGGATAAAATTATAGATGTATACCAGCAGGGAAATGATGGTGGCATTGATGACCGCCACTACTGCTTCCTTGGCTACCTGCTTGAAGGTGTCTTTGGCATCCAGTGAGCTGTTGGCAAGGCCTTGTACGATGATGGCAGACGACTGGGTTCCCACGTTTCCCCCCGTACCGCCAATCAACGGAATATAAAGGGCCATTTCCGGATGGGCGGCGAAAGTCGTGTCGAAGTTACCCAATATCATGGAGTTGCCTATACCGCCTAGCATACCGATAAGTAACCATGGAAGACGGGCGGAAGTTTGGCGCATGACATTATCGTCCGTTTCTACATCTTGGGACAAACCGGATGCCAACTGGTAATCACGTTCCGACTGTTCGCGGACTTCGTCCATGACGTCGTCTACGGTAATCTGGCCTACCAGACGCCCGATGCTGTCTACAACAGGAGCTGCCACCAAGTCATACTTTTCGATGATTTGTACCACTTCGTCAATGGGGGTATCTACATGGACGGAGATAGGATCTTTCCGCATCACATGCTTTACCTTGGAGACAGAAGGGGAAGTTATCATTTTCTTTAATGGGAATACCCCTTGCAGACGGTCTTCGTCGTCGATGACGTATACGTAGTAAATTTCATCCAGCTTTTCAGCTTGCAGGCGCATTTCCTTCAGACACTCCGGCATACTCCAGTTTTCATTGACAGTCACCATTTCCGTACCCATCAAACCACCGGCAGTGTCTTCATCGTATTTCAGCAGGTCAACGATGTCACCGGCTTGTTCTATATCTTCGATGTGCGAAAGTACTTCCTCCTGCTTGTCTTCATCAAGTTCGCGCATCAGGTCTACGGCATCGTCCGTGTCCATATAATCCACGAAACGCTTGGCAATGGTCTCCGAAGGAAGAAGTTCCAGGAATTCTTTCCGGATGTCTTCGTCCATTTCAACCAGTACGTCCGCTGCCGTTTCGTTGTCAAGGAGGCGGTAAACGAAGCGGGCTTCCTCCAAGCCGAGGTCATTGCACAGTTCTGCAATATCCGCCGGGTGAAGGTCTGTCAAAAGTGTTTTGACGTTTTCCGCGTCTTTCTGTTCTATCAGGCTTTTGACTTTGTCTATGTATTCTTCGTCTATTTCCATGATTGTTCGTGTTTGATCACTAATCATTAATCGTTTTCAATGCCTGCTCCACTTGGTTGGTCAGCTGAATAAATTCCTTTACGGACAGTTGTTCCGGGCGTTTATTAAATAATACGTCCTCCGTCAGTGGACAGTCTTTGCCGAGTATCGGCTTTATGGAGTTCCGTAGAGTCTTGCGTCGTTGATTGAACGTGGTTTTCACTACTTGCTTGAACAATTTCTCATCGCATCCTAAATCGTGCGTTTCATTGCGCATCATGCGGATGACGGCACTTTTAACTTTTGGGGGTGGGTTGAAGACATGTTCGTGTACCGTAAACAAGTACTCCACTTTGTACCATGCTTGTATCAGTACGCTTAGGATTCCGTATGTCTTGCTGCCCGGTCCGGCTGCTATGCGCTCGGCTACTTCCTTTTGTATCATACCCGTACAGCAGGGAATCAGGTCCTTATATTCCAGCATTTTGAAGAATATCTGGCTGGAGATATTATAAGGATAGTTTCCCGTCAATACAAAAGCTTGTCCGCCAAACAACCGTTGCAGGTTCATTTTGAGGAAGTCGTCCTCAATGATGTTGTCTTCCAGTTGCGGATAGGCTTCCCGTAGGTAGGCCACTGACTCGTAGTCCAGTTCTACTACTTTGACGTTGCGCTCTTTGGGCAGAAGAAACTGGGTCAGTACCCCCATTCCCGGACCAACTTCGAGGATGGGAATTTCGGGACAGACATCTACCGTGTCGGCGATGTCTTGTGCCACTTTCAGGTCTTTCAGGAAGTGCTGCCCGAGAAACTTTTTAGGTTTAACTACTCTCATGTATCAACTAAATCATTACTTTTGCTCCGTAAATGCAGGCTGTAATGCGAACTACAACCTATCTTTACACGGAGCAAAGGTAGTTCTTTTCAATGAAGAATGAAGAATGAAGAATGAAGAATTTGGGAATATCGTATGAATAAGCTGCTAAAAAAGACATTGAAAATCATCTTACCCATTTTATTAGGTGGTTTTATCCTCTATTGGGTATATCGTGATTTTGACTTTTCAAAGGCAGAAGAAGTTCTCCTTCATCAGACGAACTGGTGGTGGATGTTGTTGTCCTTGTTCTTCGGTGTGATGAGCCATGTGTTACGAGGCTGGCGTTGGAAGCAGACTTTGGAGCCACTGGATGCTCATCCCAAAACAAGCGATTGCGTCGATGCCATTTTCGTATCTTATGCCACCAATCTGGTACTGCCCCGTGTGGGAGAGGTTTCACGTTGTGGAGTACTTGCCAAATATGATAATGTTTCCTTTGCGAAGTCCTTGGGGACGGTGGTGACAGAGCGGTTGGTAGATACGCTTTGCATTCTGCTGATTACGGGGATTACTTTTTTGGTGCAGATGCCCGTTTTTTTCCGTTTTTTTGAGGAGACGGGCACCAAGATTCCTTCGCTGGTGCATCTTGTGACTTCCCCTTGGTTTTATGTGGCTTTTTTTTCTATTATTGGTGTTTTGGTACTTCTCTATTTTCTGTTGCGTATGCTTTCTTTTTTTGAAAAGGTAAAGGGAGTAGTCTTGAATATATGGGAAGGTGTGATGTCGCTTAAGAATGTGAAGAATGTGCCTTTGTTTGTTCTTTACACTTTACTTATTTGGCTATGCTATTTCTATCATTTCTATATAACTTTCTATTGCTTCCAGTTTACGGAGCACCTTAGTTTCCTTGCCGGACTGGTGATGTTTGTCGGCGGAACGTTTGCAGTCATTGTTCCCACGCCCAACGGGGCAGGACCCTGGCACTTTGCTGTCATCACTATGATGATGCTTTATGGGGTAAATGCTACGGATGCGGGTATATTTGCTCTGATAGTGCATGGCATACAGACGTTGCTGGTGATAGTGTTGGGCATCTACGGGTCGTTGCACCTGGCGTTGGCGAATAGGGCAAAGAAATAGACGTTTCTTGTGGTGGGTTCCTATATTGTCACTTCTTGTGTTAGAGGACAGAGACAGTACTTATAGAGAGTACTCCTTTAAAAGTACTGTAATACTTCTTTGCAAGTACTTCAGTACTTCCTTATAAGTACTGAAACCTAAAGGTTGTTGGAAGATTGGTTTCTTTAAACGATATTGTTGCTTGGATATAGAAGTGGGAGAAATTCCTAAATATGGTAGCTATATTAGGTGCAGATGTTCTATCGCAATATGTGAAGATGTAAAAGCCATGTTTAAGATAGCTGATGATTTAGTACTTTAGAAAAATCCCGGTTTATTGTACTTTCCGAGAATAAACCGTTATATTTGCGAAAACTAACTTTTTAGAATTATGAGTACAATCTTACAGTTAGCTCCACAGAATGTATGGAAGCACTTTTATTCACTGACCCAGATTCCCCGTCCGTCAGGACATATGGAGAAGATTACCAAATTCCTTATTGATTTTGGAAAAGGCTTGGGGTTGGAATCATTTGCCGACGGGGTCGGCAATGTTATTATTCGTAAGCCTGCCACTCCGGGTATGGAAAACCGCAAAGGCATCATCCTTCAGGCGCATATGGACATGGTGCCTCAGAAGAACAACGATACTATTCACGATTTTACAACAGATCCCATTGAAACCTATGTTGACGGTGATTGGGTGAAAGCCAAAGGAACCACGCTGGGAGCAGATAATGGTTTGGGAGTAGCTGCCATTATGGCGGTGCTCGAAGATAATAACTTGAAGCATGGCCCATTGGAAGCTCTGATAACCAAGGATGAAGAAACGGGAATGTATGGTGCATTCGGTTTGAAACCCGGAACTATGCAAGGGGAAATTCTGCTGAACCTTGATTCTGAGGACGAAGGCGAACTCTATATCGGCTGTGCCGGTGGTCTTGATATTACTGCTACTTTGGAATATAAGGAGGAGACGCCTATGGCCAATTTCATTGCTCGTAAGATTACGCTGAAAGGTTTGCGTGGCGGTCACTCCGGTTTGGAAATCAATGAAGGGCGCGGTAATGCCAATAAATTGCTGGCACGCATCGTACATGATTTGCTGATTGAGTTTGACTCCCAGCTGGCAAGTTTTGAAGGTGGTAATATGCGTAATGCTATCCCCCGCGAAGCACATGCGGTATTGGTGTTCAATCCTGAGGATATGGACGGTTTGGAAGATTATATGAAGGAATACGAGACACAACTGAATGACGAATATGCTCCGATTGAAAGTGGTATTACCCTGAGTATAGAAGAGGTAACTCTACCCACTGCCGTTGTTCCTTCAGAAATCCAGGATAATATGATTAACGTGTTGATGGCTTGCCAGAATGGTGTGATGCGTATGATTCCTACTGTTCCCGATACTGTAGAAACTTCCTCCAATTTGGCTATCGTAATCATTGCAGACGGTAAGGCCGAAGTTCGTATTTTGGCGCGTAGTTCTTGCGATACGATGAAGGATTTCCTGGCAGACAGCCTGACAGCTTGTTTCGCTATGGCAGGTATGAAGGTGGAATTGAGTGGTGGCTATTCCGGATGGCAGCCTAATGTGGATTCTCCTATACTGCATGCCATGAAGCTGTCCTATAAGCAGCAGTTTGGTGTGGAACCTGCCGTGAAGGTTATTCACGCAGGTCTGGAATGCGGTATTATTGGTGCCAATTGTCCAGGACTCGATATGATTTCTTTCGGTCCCACTTTGCGTTCTCCGCATTCACCGGACGAGCGTGCGTTAATTCCTACTGTTTCCAAGTTCTATGATTTCTTGGTGGCTACATTGGAGCAGACTCCTGAAAAGTAGAGAATACTTTATGTAATGAATAGGGGCAGGGTGCTTTATTAAGTATCCTGCCTTTTTTGTCTGTGACAGTTTGTCCTCTTTCTGCCAGAATGTCCCAGACTTATTACAATGGTATGTCAATATCCTTGCACTTTCTCCCTAAAAATTGACCTAAGTCAAGAAATGTGTTATAAAACATGTTTTCTATCCGTTTTTTGCTTGTTGTCTTGAACAAAGGCTCTATTTTTGTGTTGTAAAACATGAAAACAATAGAAAACTAGTAGATTTTTTAAGGATAACAAGATTGATTTTAGGAGGATAACAAAATGAAAATGTTAAAGAGTTTTTTTAAGCATGTCGGCGAAGCCGATAAGAACATTTGGGGTTACGTAATGCTTTAAGCATTCCCCCCCCTTTCGTGAAGTATTGAATTTTAGTTTTCAGGTATTAGTTTAATTTTTTAAGATTATGAAAAAGAAGATTGCAAATTCATTTAAGCACATTCTTACCGCAGCTGGTAAGAATTGGATGGAGGCAATGAGATATTATAGCCTCCAAATGTGAGTACACTAACATTTAAGTATAGCACAAGGGATATGTTTGCAAAACATATCCCTTGTTTTTTTGTAGGAGTAGAATAAGATTTTTTATGTCCAAAAGTACATTTGTTTGAACTTTATTCACTTCCTTTGTTATTAATACAAAGACTAACAAACGAATAATTATGAGAGTAATTCAAAGAATTTGTAGCATATTGTTGCTGCTGGTTACATTTGGGGCTTCGGCATTGTATGCGCAGACGTACGATAAGTTGTGGAAGCAGGTGGAGCAGGCTCAAAAGAAAAGCCTGCCTCAAACAGTGATAAAACTGGCTGATGAAATCTATCGGAAAGGTCGGCAAGAGCAGAATGCTCCGCAAATGTTGAAAGCCTACATTTGTAGGGAGACTTATCAAGAGGGGCTGACTCCGGACAGCCTTTACTCCAGTCTGAAATATATGGAATCTTGGGCACAATCGGAGAGGAATCCGGTGAACAAGGCTATTCTACATTCTTTGTTGGCATATGAATATGCTGACTTGATGCGGAAGAATCGCCGTGTCTTGCTGTCACGTACTTTACTGACTGTTGACGAGGTTCCAGAAGATATCCGTGAGTGGAGTATCAGCCAGTTTGTGGATAAAATAGATAGGTGTAACCGTGCATCCTTGCAGGATTCCATCCGCTTGCTCAATACATCTGCAGAACAATATGTGCCTTTTGTGGTGTTGGAAGACGGTAGCCGGTTCTATGGGCACGATATGTACCATCTATTGGTAAGCCGTGCTGTTGATGCTTATCGGCAGCTGGATGGTTTCAGCGTGGATTCTTTGGTACAGACCCGTATCGAAAGGATTTATCTGGATATGATGAATGCTTATCGCCGTCGTGCCGGTTCGGAAGATGCTATGTTGCTCTGTTCTCTTGATTATTGGAACTGGAAGTTGACCGGTGGTATCAGCCAGCAGCCTTATCCTACTTTCCGAATGCGTCAGGAAAAGGCTAATCGGGAATATCTTGAGGTTTTGAATAAATTGATAAAGGAATACGGTTCACGAGAGGTTTGTGCCGAGGTTTACATTCATAAAGCCAACCACCTGCGCCGTTTGGAACCGAAACGCGCTGATGAGGCTCTAAAAGTCTGTGAAGAAGGCTTGAAGCGCTATCCTGCGTATAAGCGTATCAATGAGTTGAAAAATATCCGTGAACAGATTTTACAGCCTGAACTCATTCTGACTATGAATGAAAGCGGTTATCCCGGCGATTCGGTGAATATGAGGCTGCATTATCGTAATGTCGAGGGCTTTACTCTCAACTTATATACCACTACTTTAAGTGAAGTACCTTGGATGGACCATGGTATAAATAAAGATACTTATAGAAAGTATGCCCGGAAGTTTTCTTCCACGCATTTTGGCTTAAAGCCGTTGCCAGGCAAGGATAAATTGCCTGAAGATGTCCCTTATCTTGCCTCGGACACTGTATTTAAGTTCATGATTCCTCGGGAAACGGGAGTCTATATTCTTCAAATAGTACCTGATACTGAAACGGCCCGTACAGATGATAAATTTCTGGTATCTACCCGCTTCAAGGTGCTGACATTGGATTTGGGTGACAACCGTATGGAAGTGGCTACATTGGATGCCCGTAGTGGACAGCCGATTGCTGGTGCCAAGGTGAGTTTCTACTCTTCTTATGATGAGAAGAATAGAAAAGCGATGGCAGAGGTACTGACTGATGCCGGGGGGAAAGCTGTATTACCCTGGCAGAGTGAAATCCGAAGTTATGTGGCGCGTAAAGGCAGAGACACAGCCATGATGCCGCAGAACGTTTATATGAATCATCCTTATTACGGTATTAAGGATACAGATTGGAGGCAGATGGCATTGCTGACAGACCGTTCGCTTTATCGTCCCGGGCAGACCGTTCATGTAAAAGGGATAGCTTACAAGCAGAATAGTGATAGCGCCCAGGTACTACAAGGAGTTGATTATGAGCTTGTCTTGTTGGATGCCAACCGCAAGGAACTTGCCACCAGGAAGGGGCGGACCAATGATTTCGGCTCTTTTGCTACGGAGTTTGTACTTCCGGCAGCTTGCCTGAATGGCATGTTCAGCATACGAACCAAAGAGACTCAATCTACCGTCACTTTTAGGGTAGAGGAGTACAAGCGACCTACGTTCGAGATTGCCTTCACTCCGGTTTCGGAAGCTTATCGGCTGGGTGACAAGGTTGTGTTGAAAGGAAATGTCAAGGCCTTCAATGGCATGATGGTGCAGGATGTGCCATTGGCATATACGGTGACTCGCCGGAATCCGAGACCTGGTTATTGGAGCAATGCTGATAAACCATTATTGTCTGACACCATACAATTGGATACCAACGGGGATTTTTCCATACCCTTGACTTTGGAAGCTCCGGCTGTAGATACAGACGGGTATGGGAGTGTGTATACTTATCATGTGGAGGCGGTGGTGACGGATGAGGCCGGTGAAACGCAATCCGCTTCGTATAACTTGTTGGCAGGTCCTAAGGCTTATTCCTTTGATATTCGCTTGCCTCAATATGTTTGTAAGGAAGATAGTATGCTTTTCACTTTTGGAGTGAATAATGTAATGAATATTCCTCAGCACATTGAAGGTTCCTATTGCCTTTATCCATTTGCAGAACAAAATGGGGCAAGGAATATTGCAGGTTCTGAACCCTTGGATGATGTTGTATTGGAGGGTACCTTCACAGCCAATCGGCTCCAGGATTTTTCGGCTTGGAACAAGCTTCCTTCAGGTAACTATCGCTTGAAACTTTCTGTACGTGATAGTTTGGGACGTGAAGAGAATAACGGGGCATATGGCAGTGACAGTTTCATGCTCTTTTCAAAGAGTGACAAGCGTCCGGCTGCGTTTACAGATTTCTTTTATTATAAAGAAAATGAGGAATTTGATGTACAGTACCCTGCCGCTTTTCTTTTGGGGACTTCTTATCGGGATGCATATGTGCTGATGGATGTCTTTTGTGACAGAAAACGCATTGAAAGCCGTGTGTTGCAGTTGAATGATACTATTATTCGTATGGAATTCCCTTATAAGGAAGCATATGGCAAGGGAATCACCATTCTTTTCAGTTTTGTGAAAGCTGGCGAGATGTACAGTCATCAGGTTGAACTGAAGAAGCGGGAGCCGGAACGTGCTCTCGACATGAAATGGGAAGTGTTCCGTGACCGTTTGCGTCCCGGACAGGAAGAAGAGTGGAAGCTCGTCATAAAGACGCCTCAAGGTATGCCTGCTGCGGCTGAGATGTTGGCTACGATGTACGACGCTTCACTGGATAAGATTTATAAGAGTAACCAGATACTACGGGTTTTCTATCCGGATAATCTGTATGGGGCATTCCGTGGTGCGAGCCGTTATAATAGCAATTACTTCTCCGTTTATTTCCCGTTGAAGGCTTGGAGGGTTCCGGTGTGGTCGTTTGACTACTTCTGTTCTCCTTATATGGATGGAAGGATGCGGATAGTGATGGTAGAAGACAATGCGCTTTTGGAAGAAGTAAGTGTTGTGGGGTATGGGACTACCCGGAATAGCTCTTTGACCGGTAATCTTAGAATACGTGGTGCCAACCAGCCGATGCTTGCTTCCAAAGCAGAATCCGGGAATGCCGTTGAAGTGAAATATGTTCCTGCACAAGTAGCGGAAGACGCGGTGGAAGATGTTGTTTTTGAATCGGAAACGATACCGGTTGGCGAGGCCTTGCAACCTATTGAGGGGCTTCGCACCAACTTTGCCGAAACAGCCTTTTTTTATCCTCAACTTCGTACAAACGAACAAGGGGAGCTTGCGTTTTCTTTTACGATGCCGCAGAGCTTGACTCGTTGGAATTTCCGTGGTTACTCACATACTAAGGATATGCTGACTGGGATATTGGATGCTTCCGTTGTAACTGCCAAGGAGTTTATGCTGACTCCGAATATGCCTCGGTTTGTCCGCGTTGGAGATAAAACACAGATAGCCGGAACAATAGCCAATCTGACGGGTAAAGCGGTGAAAGGAACAGCAGTATTCACACTGTTCGACCCTATGACGGAGAAAGTTATTGCTACTCAACGTCAGAAATTCTTGGTAGAAGCAGGAAGAAATACTGCTGTCAACTTCCATTTCGAAGTGTCCGACCGCTATGATTTGCTTGGTATTCGTATGGTTGCCGATGGAGGTACGTTTAGCGATGGCGAGCAGCATCTGTTGCCCGTATTAAGTAATAAGGAGTATATTACGGAAACGCTTGCTATGCCTATCCGTGGCGAGGAGACCCGTACGTTCTCATTAGACAGCCTTTTCAACCGTAATAGCCGTACAGCGACAGACCGTCGTCTGACTGTAGAATTTACCGGGAATCCGGCTTGGTATGCTGTACAAGCGTTGCCGGCATTGAGCCTGCCTGCCAATGATAATGCCATTTCTTGGGCTACAGCTTGGTATGCCAATAGTCTGGCAGGCTTCATTGCCAACAGCCAGCCCCGCATTAAGACTGTATTTGACAGTTGGAAGGCTGCCGGTGGCACGAAAGAAACCTTCCTCAGCCAGTTGGAGAAGAATCAGGATGTGAAGAATATCCTGCTCAGCGAGTCTCCGTGGGTACTGGAAGCTACTACTGAAGCCGAACAGCAGGCACGTATTGCCACGCTGTTTGATATCAACCAACTGAATAACCGCAATCTTTCCGCTTTTACCAAATTGAAAGAATTGCAGGGTGAAGACGGTGGATGGAGCTGGTATAAGGGAATGTCCGGTAGCCGCTATATAACTGGCTATATTACAGAATTACTTGTTCGTCTTCCTCTGCTGACGAAAAATGAACTGCCTGAAGAAGTTGCCGCCATGCGGCAGAAAGCTTTCGGCTATTTGAATCGGCAGGCTTTGGAAGAGTATCGCAATATCCGTAAAGCCGAAAAAAATGGCGCCAGAATTACTGCCAACTCCGAATCGGCAATGACATATCTGTATCTGATAGCCCTTAGCGGCGAACAAGTGCCGGCAGACAATCAAGCGGCTTACCGCTATTTCCTATCAAAAGTAGGTGCCAATCTTAAAGATGGAACCATGAGCAGCAAGGCGCAGTCTGCCATCATCCTGAATGCAGTAGGGCGTACAGCCGAGGCGAATGAATTCATCGCTTCCCTCAAGGAACATCTGGTACAGACGGATGAACTGGGTGCATACTTTGCTTTCCAAGCAAATCCGTATAACTGGGGTATGCTGCCCATCCCTGCCCATGTGGAAGTAATGGAAGCCCTGCGTATGGCAGGTGGCAACGATGCTTTGGTGGAGGAAATGAAACTCTGGCTGCTGAAACAGAAGCAGACTACCAGTTGGAATTCTCCGGTTGCAACGGCTGATGCTGTTTATGCATTGCTTTGTCAAGGTACTAATCTGCTGGAAAGTCGGGGAGACGTACGTATCACGTTAGGTAACAAAGTTTTGGAAACATTGTCGCCTACAAAGACCATAATCCCGGGTTTGGGTTATGTCAAGGAAACCTTCGCTCAAGGAAGTCCGGAGCTGAAAGCTAAAACCGTCACCGTAGAGAAACGGGATGCAGGCATTGCCTGGGGAGCTGTTTATGCCCAGTATCTGTCACCCATATCTGATGTAAAGCAGCAGGGGGGTGAATTGAATGTAGAGAAGAAACTTTATGTAGAGCGTATATCGGCCGGTGGTAGCAAGTCCTTGCAACCGGTTACGGAAGGGACCGTATTATCCGTCGGTGATAAAATAGTGGCCCGTTTGACTATCCGCTTGGACCGTACTATGGATTTTGTTCAGTTGAAAGACCAGCGGGGTGCCTGCTTTGAACCTATAGGCTCGCTTTCCGGTTATCGTTGGAGTAATGGCCTCGGTTATTATGCAGAAGTGGAAGATGCCGCAACCAATTTCTTCTTCGACCATTTGGGCAAAGGCGTTTATGTCTTAGAGCACAGTTATCGCATAGCCCGTGGCGGAACATACGAAACGGGGCTGGCCACGATACAGTGTGCGTATGCTCCGGAGTATGCTTCGCATTCGGCGGGAGGGATAATTGTAATAAAGTAACAATAGAGTATGGAGCGGAGCGCAATTTGTACAAATTGCGCTCCGCTATTTTAGGTACTCTCGCTAAAAACACCTATTTTTGTCCGACTAATATTGAATGAGAGTGGCAGAATTAGGAAATCTTGATATTAAGAAAAATAGATGAAGCGGATATTGAATGAGAGTGGCAGAATTAGGAAATCTTGATATTAAGAAAAATAGATGAAGCGGATATTGATAACTTTATATGTGCTTGCAAGTGTGGTATTGACTGCTGTAGCGCAAGCTCGTTTTACCTCGAATACAGAGATGTACAGTTTCGGCCAGATAGAATGGAAGCATCCCGTGACTGTGCAATATACCATCACCAATACGGGTGACCAGCCTTTAGTGCTTACAGAAGTAGAGCCGGATTGCGCCTGCTCTGTGGCCCAGTGGACAAAAACGCCTATTGCTCCGGGGGCAAAAGGAACAGTAAATGTGACTTTTGACGCCAAGGCATTGGGACATTTCCAGAAATCCGTGGCTATTTACAGCAATGCGCAACCCAATCTGGTCTATTTGAAGTTCAATGGTGAAGTAGTACAGGAAATCAAGGACTTTACCAAGACGCACCCTTATCTTATCGGTCAGATACGTATTGACAAGAACAGCCTCGACTTTCCCGATATTCAGCATGGTGAGCAGCCGGTGATTCATATCGGCGTGGTCAATCTTTCCGACCGTCCTTATGAACCGGTACTGATGCATCTGCCTCCTTATTTGCAGACAAAAGTAGAGCCCAATGTCTTGCAAAAGGGAGAAAAAGGAGTGATTACACTTACATTGAATTCGGAAAGACTGACTGGCCTCGGACTGACTCAAACGTCGGTCTATCTTTCTCGCTTCTCCGGTGACAAGGTGGGCGATGAAAACGAGATTCCCGTTTCTGCCATTCTTTTACCGGATTTCTCCGGAATGACGGAAGTGGAGAAGGCAAATGCTCCTGCCATCAGCCTTTCTACCAAAGAAGTTGATATGAGTGCGATATTGGCAAAGAAGTCAAAAGCACGTCAGGATATTACCATTACCAATACCGGGCGTTCTCCTTTACAGATAAACAAGCTCCAGGTATTCCACCCGGCAGTGGGAGTTAACCTCAAGAAGAGTGTATTGCAACCCGGTGAAAGCACTCGCCTGCGGGTAACGGTAGTGAAGAAGAATATAGGCAAGAAGCGCCGTCATCTGCGTCTGCTGATGATTACCAATGACCCGATGCAGCCGAAAGTTGAAATCAACATTAAAGCAAAACAATAAGAAGTCGTAAAGTCCTTCATAACTCATAACTTATAACTCACAAATAGCCATGGAACATCCCGAAAATAATGAAGCATATAAAGGCTTGGTTGTCAATGCAGGCATTGAGCAACCTTCATCGGTCAATCCTTACTTGAAGAACCGTCCCAGGCGGAAGAAACGCGAGCTTTCCGTATCAGACTATGTGGAGGGTATAGTGAAAGGTGATGTTACGGTACTCAGCCAGGCTGTAACACTGGTGGAAAGTGTGAAACCGGAGCACCAGGCTGTGGCGCAGGAGGTGATAGAGAAGTGTTTGCCCTATTCGGGCAACTCCGTCCGTGTGGGTATCAGTGGTGTGCCCGGTGCCGGTAAAAGTACCTCTATTGATGTATTTGGCTTGCATGTACTGGAGGAACACGGTGGCAAGTTGGCTGTCCTTGCCATTGATCCGAGCAGCGAACGCAGCAAAGGCAGTATTCTCGGTGACAAGACGCGTATGGAGAAACTCTCCGTTCATCCCAAGTCCTTTATACGTCCCAGTCCCTCTGCCGGTTCGCTGGGTGGCGTGGCACGCAAGACGCGTGAAACGATTGTGCTTTGTGAGGCTGCCGGTTTCGACAAGATATTTGTAGAGACGGTAGGGGTGGGGCAGAGTGAGACTGCCGTACATTCTATGGTAGACTTCTTCCTGCTGATACAGCTGGCGGGTACGGGCGATGAGTTGCAAGGCATCAAACGCGGCATCATGGAAATGGCCGATGGCATTGTTATTAATAAGGCTGATGGCGACAACCTGGAGCGGGCCAGACTGGCAGCAACGCAGTTCCGTAATGCGCTGCACCTCTTCCCGGCTCCGGAGAGCGGTTGGACACCCCAAGTGCTGACTTATTCCGGTTTCTATAATCTTGGTGTAAAAGAAGTGTGGGATATGGTCTACAAATACATTGACTTTGTGAAAGACAACGGCTACTTTGAATACCGCCGCAATGAGCAAAGCAAATACTGGATGTACGAGACCATTAACGAACAGCTGCGCGACAGCTTCTACCACAATCCGCAGATTGAAGCGATGCTGACTGGTAAGGAAAACCAAGTGCTGCAAGGTAACTTGACTTCTTTTGTGGCTGCCAAGAACTTGCTGGACACCTATTTTGCAGAACTGAAGAAATAAGGGCATATCCCTTTCCCTATATCGATGACTAAGGAAAACAACATGGAAGTGGCGCGGCGGTTTACCCGCCGCCTTCATGAACTCCCTTCTGAGGAGCTGGAGCTCATTGCCGGTTTGTTTGTACGCCGTGAGGTGCACAAAGGAGAACTGTTGATTAGTGAGAAAGATATAGCCAGGGATATTGTTTTCGTAGAGAAAGGACTGCTTCGCCAGTTCTATTTCAAAGAAGGCCGGGACATTACAGAGAACTTTGCCTGCGACGGTGACGGCGCTATGTGTATCGTCAGCCTTTTCACCGGACGCCGTAATTGCCTTCAGCTGGAATCCCTGGAGGAAGGCGTCATCTGGAGCATTTCGTATGCAGGGCTGGTCGAACTCTCTGAGCGCTATCTGCATATAGCCCGTCTGCTTCGCCATTTGTTGGAGGGGTCTTTAATGCTTTCCCAATATAAAGCAGACTCTTGGCGTTTCGAAACCTCACGCGAGCGGTATGCGCGCTTCGTCAGGGATTATCCGGAGATAGCCCGGCGTGCCTCAGTCAACCACATAGCATCTTATCTGTTAATGACTCCCGAGTCTCTGAGCCGGGTACGTGCCGGAGTACTGTGACGGTGGAACGGCTGTTTTATACGGCTTTCCCTTCTTTCTCGAAATCCTTGCGTGACTTGCTTTGTGTCACGATGTACACTCCCAGGAATACCAAGGCTATGGCTATTCCCTTTTCCAAATTGAACACTCCCAATCCTAAGATGATGGCAACGGTTGAGGCCACGATGGGCTGCATGTAGTTGTACATGCTCACCACAGTGGGGCGCAACAGCCTCTGCGCACTCATTATGAAGATATAGGCAAGGAAGCTTCCTCCCACAACCACATATCCCGCTTGCAGCAGGGCGGCTGTAGATATTTCGCTCCACTGTATGGCAGCCACGTCGTGGTAAGAGAACGGGATGTAGCACATGGAGGCATAGACAAACATCCATTTGTTCAGGGTGATGGGAGAGTATTTTTGCGACAACCCCTTGAATACGGTCAGATAAATGGAGAAGCTGATTTGGGCGAGCAGGCAGAGAAGGTCTCCGATGAGGCTGCCATTGCCGGCACCGGTGGTCTGGCTGCTCATGATGAGTATAAATGCTCCCATAGCCCCTACAAAGATGCCCAGCACTTTCTTGTTGGTGACCGGTTCTTTCAGATAGATTGCAGCCACTATCATGGTGACGATAGGCAGCGTGGTTGTAACGATGGAGGCGTCTATGGGCGAAGTCATGGAGAGTCCGAAGATATAGACACCCTGATTGAATACCAGTGCGAAGAGTGCGGCGAAGAATATCTTCAGCATGTCCCGGTGGTCCACCTGTTCGCGTTTGCAGAATAAGGAGAGGAGCCAGAAGCAGGCGGCTGCGCCTACCATGCGGAATGTGGTTACTGACAACGCGGAAAACTCTACCAGAGCTGACTTGCCTATAGGTGCCATCAAGCCCCATAAGATATTTGCGGTAAGGGCGAACAGATGCCCTTGAATGTTCTTGTTCATACTCTTTTGTTCTTTGCGGGTGCAAAAGAACAACTATTTTCTGAAAAGAGAAAATCTTTCATTATATGATTTTTCTGGTTCATGGGCGTAGAAATAAGAGATTATCGTGTATATTTGCTTCTAATTAAAGCAAGAAACCATGGAAGTACAAGCCAATTACATCAAGCGTATCGAAATACACGGATTGTGGCATCGGTACGATATTGCCTGGGACCTGCGTCCTGACGTCAATATACTTTCCGGCATCAACGGAGTGGGGAAAACCACTATCCTGAACCGTTCGGTCAACTATCTGGAACAGACATCGGG
The DNA here is from genome assembly GCF_003603515.1 of Bacteroides sp. AM32-11AC. Classification (NCBI taxonomy): domain Bacteria; kingdom Pseudomonadati; phylum Bacteroidota; class Bacteroidia; order Bacteroidales; family Bacteroidaceae; genus Bacteroides; species Bacteroides sp. AM32-11AC. The sequence goes on from NZ_QTNH01000009.1 coordinate 153,315, forward strand.
TGAAGTGAAGAGTGACGAGAAGAACGGCGTACACGTCTACTTCGACAATTCTGCAGCCACCTTTATCCCCTATGATGTAATCCGCAGCTACGACCGTCCCCTTATCATGGGCGACTTTACGGCACGCATGGCCGATGCCAACGTGAAGTCGGAACTGGACTGGCAGCTCTATCTGCTCCAGCGCCGTTATCTGGACTATCAGGTGAACATCGGCAACAAGATGATAGAACTGCTCAGCGGTGATGAAGAGCAGCGTAGTCTGGCTCCCTCCCTTTCCCTCCCCAAGCGGAAGTTCCAGGATATGATTGACGAGCTTTTCAGCTATACCCATAAGACGATAGACCGCAAAAGCAACGACATCGTTTTCTATCAGAACGGTGAGCGCCTGCTGCCCTACAAGCTGTCTTCGGGCGAGAAGCAGATGCTGGTCATCCTGCTGACCGTGCTGGTGCGTGACGATGACCACTGCGTACTCTTCATGGACGAGCCGGAAGCCTCCCTGCACATCGAATGGCAGCAGAAGCTCATCGGCATGATACGCAACCTGAATCCCAATGTGCAGCTTATCCTCACCACCCATTCGCCCGCCGTCATCATGGAAGGTTGGCTGGATGCCGTCACCGAAGTCAGCGAAATCTCCTCCCTAATCCCTAATCCTTAATCCCTGCCCAAGTGTCCACTTCTTTAAAACATAACCTTACTTCCGCCTATCTGGATGCCGCCCGCAAGTTGTCTCCCAAGAGAGCACGCAGGCGCATAGTGGCGTATGTGGAGAGCTATGACGACATCGCTTTCTGGCGGACGCTGCTGTCCGAGTTCGAGAATGAGGAACGTTATTTTCAAGTGATGCTTCCCTCGGCCACCTCTCTGGCAAAGGGCAAGAAGATGGTGCTGATGAATACGTTGAACACATCGGAACTGGGCCGCAGCCTGATAGCTTGTGTAGACAGCGACTACGACTTCCTGCTGCAAGGTGCCACCAAGGTGTCGCATAAGATAAACAAGAATCCCTATATCTTTCAGACTTATGGCTATGCCATCGAGAACTTCCACTGCTTTGCCGACAGTCTGCATGAAGTCTGTGTGCAGGCCACGCTGAACGACCGGCATATCCTGGACTTCCCTGCTTTTCTGAAGCGTTATTCTCAGATTGCCTATCCGCTGTTTCTGTGGAATGTCTGGTTCTACCGCCAGCACGACACACACACTTTCCCGATGTACGACTTCAACGCCTGCGTGCGTTTGCAAGAGATAAACCTGCGTCATCCTTACCGTAGTCTGGACGAGATGCAAAAGACGGTGTCGGCAAAGCTGTCCGAACTGCAAGCCCGTTTCCCCCGCTACATCGACCGGGTGGAGCAGCTGGGCACGGAGTTGGAACATTTGGGACTGACTCCGGACAATACCTATCTTTATATCCAAGGACACCATATCATGGATTGTGTAGTGCTGAAAATCCTTATCCCGGTATGTACGGTGCTGCGTCGTGAACGCGAGCAGGAGATAAAGCGCCTGGCAGAGCATAACGAACAGTTCCGTAACGAACTGACGGGGTATGAGAACAGTCAGGTCAATGTATCCGTGATGCTGAAAAAAAACAGCGGCTACAAGAACCTTTATCTTTATCAGTGGTTGAAAGAAGACATTATGGAGTTCCTCGAGCGGGAGGAACAGTCGCGTAGATAAGATTGCCATTATGATAAACATACGATTATGGAGATATTGAAGAAGATAGACGACCTTTTAATCGGGTGGGGCGTATCCCCTTCCCGGGCTGATATGCTCGACCAATTCATTGCCTTCGCACTGATACTTGCCGTTGCTTTCCTGGCGGATGCCCTATGCCGGAAAATCCTGCTGAAGGTAGTGGCACAACTGGTGAAGAAGACCAAGGCTACGTGGGACGACATCGTATTCGACCGTAAAGTGATGGTGCACCTCAGCCGCATGGTGGCTCCCGTTATCATCTATCTGTTTGTTCCATTGGCATTTGTCGAAGTCGGTTCATCGGCAATGGATTTCATCCGGCGTATCTGCCTTATTTACATCATCATTACTTTCCTGAGTTTCGTTAACTCGTTCCTGAAGGCTGTTTACAGTGTATACAGTGAGAAGGAGCAATTTCGTGACCGCCCTTTAAAGGGGATGTTGCAAACCATGCAAGTCATACTATGGCTGGTGGGCGGCATTGTGGTCGTGGGCGAACTGATAGGCCGCGACCCGCTTTCGCTGCTTGCCGGATTGGGTGCTTCGGCAGCCATCCTGATGCTGGTATTCAAGGATTCCATTATGGGCTTTGTCTCCGGTGTGCAGCTTTCGGCCAACGACATGCTGAAGGTGGGCGACTGGATTGAGATGCCCAAGTACGGTGCCAACGGTACGGTGATAGAGGTAACGTTGAACACCGTAAAAGTGCGCAACTGGGACAATACCATTACCACCATCCCTCCTTACCTGCTTGTCAGCGACTCCTTCCAGAACTGGCGCGGCATGCGCGAGAGCGGTGGGCGGCGAGTGAAGCGCAGTATCAATATCGACATGACCAGCGTCCGTTTCTGCACTCCGGAGATGCTGGCAAAATATCGCAAGATACAGCTACTGAAAGATTATGTGGAGCAGACGGAGGAAGTGATTGAAAAGTACAATGTGGAAAACGGCATCGATAACTCCATCCTCGTCAACGGACGCCGCCAGACCAATCTGGGTGTGTTCCGGGCGTATCTGACGGCTTATTTGAAAAGTCTTCCCGACGTAAATCAGGAACTGACCTGCATGGTGCGCCAACTCCAGCCTACCGACCGCGGTATCCCGATAGAACTTTATTTCTTCTGTGCGCTGAAGGATTGGGTGCCCTATGAAGGGGTGCAGGCGGATGTGTTCGACCATGTGCTGGCAATCATCCCCGAATTCGATTTGCAGGTATTCCAGTCTCCGTCCGGCAGAGATTTCCAGCGGGTACTGCCTGCTGCTTCCGAAGAAAAAGGAGCTTGATTCCGACCATCAAAAAGGCCTATATCTATTGTATTTCTCATAGGGAGTCATTACCTTTGAACCCTATACTGAAAGGTCAGAACATCCCCATCTTTTCTCCCAAAACATCCCCATGTTTTGGGGTATTACATCCGGGTGTTTTGGGTGAAAACATCCCCATGTTTTGGGGCAATACATCCGGGTGTTTTAGGTATTCAGTCATATAGTGAAAGGTATTCGGTCACGGAGTCTTTACCGTAAGGTATAGGCTTTGTGTATGCAAGTTGTAGGTGTGCCTCGCGTCGGGCGGGAATATCTTTCGTTTTTTACGAACCTAATTATAAAGAAAGATTGGTATGTCAATGAATTATGTGGTCCGCAAGAAGGTGGACAAGAGTGGAGACAAGGAAGTGGTGCGCTACTACGCGGCGTCAAAAGTGCTTCAGCCGGAACCGGTGAGCAATGACGAACTGGCCAAGAGGCTGGCTTTTGTCAGCTCCCTGCAGGTGGGCGATGCCCAGTCCGTGCTGGTGCAACTGCCGGATATTATAGCGGACTATCTGGCCAGTGGACGCACGGTGAACATCAAGGGACTTGGAAACTTTTTTCCCTCCATCACCAGCGAACCGGTGGAACGGATAGAGGACTGTACGGCAGATAAAGTGCGCATTTCGCGTATCTGCTTCAGGGCGGCAGGCAGTTTCATGCAGCGCGTTTGCCGTCATCTGGACTTGTTCAGCTTTCAGGTTCAGGAATTGAAGAAGGAGCTGAAGAAGAAGTAAACGGTACTTTTAGTTTCTTTCTTGAAACAGCGCGTACCCCTTGAAGCCGGAAGGCATTCGAGGGGTACGCTGTTGAAGAAGTTGTGTGTTTTTTTATAGCCTTGCGAGTGCTTCTTTTTTTTACTTCACCCAGCTTCCGTTCATCCAGCTGCATTCTTTCCTGATGTCCTCGAAAGAACTATAGCTCAGGTTGGCGTCCACCTTGTTGCTTGTCACGGCGATAAAGTCGGCATGGGTGTAGATGCCTTCTTTGCAGCTCAGCTCGGAGGTGAGGGTGATGTTGGTCAGCTTGGAAGTGCCGTTCTTCAGGGCGTTTTCGGTAAGGGCGGTTTCCACGGTCAGGGGTTGGCCTTTGCCGCAGACCTTGGCGTTGTCTATTTCCACTTCCGTGCCGGCACGCAGACGGATGCCTTGCTTGCTGCCGCCGTTGCCGACGAGGATGAGGTTCTTCAATACGGGGTGGGCAACGGGAGTGGCGGCGTTGTTGCTGCCGTTGTTGTCGCACTCCATCAGGCAGTCGCAGTCGTAGCCCAGTGTGGATTCGGCTTCTTGGTAAGCCACGAGGTTGGTGCCTTTGCCGTTCCAGCCTTCGGTCCAGTCGAAGGAGTCGTCGCTACAGCTTACGGCTACGAGGTTGCTCACGTTTACCGAGCCGCCGAAGAACTCAAAGCCGTCATCGGAACCTTTGTAGGCTTGGCAGTGGTCCACGATGGTACCGTTGCCTACGCCGTAGAAAGAGATACCGTTGGCTTCGTGCTCTTCATCGAAGGCAAAGCCGGTGTATTCCAGACGAATGTATTGCAGCGTGCCCGAGTTGTCGGCATCATCGTTGCCGCCGTAAACGGCACCGCCTATTTCAGAACTTCCCTTGCCGCCTTCGGCATTGGTGTGGGCGCGTCCGCAGATGTGGATGCCTCCCCATGCGCCCGGCTCTTCTTTTTCGCTGGTCATTACGATGGGTTTGTCCGGCGTGCCTACGGCGTTGATTTTACCGCCCTGCTTCACGAGGATGTAGTCTGCGATGTCATCGTAGACGGCGATAATCTTCACGCCTTCCTCTATGTGGAGCGTGGCACCTTCTTCTACGATGTATTCGCCGCTCAGCTTGTAGGTGTTTCCGGCAGCCAGGGTCACGTCGGAGGTGATGGTACCTTTCAATATCGTACCGTTTTCGATTTCATTGCCGTTTCCGTTGCCGCCGTTACCGTCATTGTCGTTGTTGTCGTCGCTGCTGCAAGCGGTGAGGATAGACATTCCGGCTACAAAGGCCAGAGAGTAGAATTTCCATTTCATTGTTTTCATAATTCAATTGTTTTAGTTGTTATATCCAATTTATCTGTCTGTCATTCAGATTGATTCTCTTAAATCTGCTTGTTTGTCAAAGAGTGTTCTCCGTTCCCTTCAGGGGGAGGGCGGGGGTTTTATAGGTTGTAGCTTATTCCCACCTCAAAGTTCGTTCCCTTGTGGTAGCGTTCCACTACCATTTCCTGCCCCGTGGTGGGCACATCTTGCTTGAAGATGACATCGCGGTTCAGCAGGTCGTTCACTTGCAGCTTCAGGTTGAAGTGCTTGTTCAGGCTATATCCGGCGCTGAAGTTCAACGTGTGCAGCGTCTGTTGCCTGACATCGCCCAGACCCGACACGCCTACCGCATGGATGCGGCTGCCTTGCAGGTTGTAGAGCAGGGCGAGGTTGAGCTGCCTGTCTTCGCCGAAGCGTGGCGAGTAGGTGAGGTCGGCATTGGCAAGGATGGGCGATGCGCCTTGCAGCGAACGTTCCTTGTTGGTGTAGGCACCGCCTTGGGGCAGCTTCACGTTGGTGTACATGTAACTGATGTTGGCGCCTAGGCGCAGGTCTTTGACGAGCCGTTTGCGCATCTCCAGCTCCACGCCGGCAGCCATGCCGTTGTCGGCATTCTTGAAGCTGTGCAGCGTGGCGCCGCCTTGCAGGTCTTGGATGCGTTCGATGGGGCTGTCGAGGTATTTGAAGTAGCCGGTCACGGAGAGCATGTCGCCGTCCTTGCCGAAGCGTTCGTAACGTAGGTCGAAGTTGTAGTTGTAACCGTTCTGCAACTCTTCGTTACCGCGGATTTGTGCCGAACCGTAGGACTCTTGATAGAGGAAGGGGGCCATCTCGATGAACGAGGGACGGGTGACGGTGCGCGAGGCAGAGAAGCGGATGCTGTTGGTGGGGTTCACCGCATATTTCAGGTTCAGGGCGGGGAAGAGGTCGTTCTTGTCTAAATTGCGCCGACGGGAGTACCAGTAGCCGCCGTCGCTGGCGTAGCGCACCCATTGCTTGCTCATTTCGTAGCGCAGGCCGAGGTTCACCAAGAGGGCTTCGGTGGGATAGAAGTCGGTCAGCAGGTAGGCGGAGTAGATTTCGTTTCCGGCGCGGTAGCTGTCTTTGGGCTGCATCACACGCTGTACCACGATTTGTCCGTCGGCAATGTTCTGCTGGTTGAGGAAGCCGTCGGTGTTGTAGATGTCGGTGATGACGGGGTTCAGTTTGTTCAGGTTGTAGTAGAAGCGGGTAGCGTTGTAGTCGCGGTTCTTGTCCTTGTAGTTGAAGCCGAGCTTGAGGTGGCTGGTGTCGTTCCACTTCCAGCGCATGGCGAGGTTGGCATTCCACTCTTCTTCGTCCAGGCTGCCGAAGTAGCGCATAGTCTCTTGGCGGTTCAGTTTGAAGAGCCTGAGACTGCCGTCGTTGTCTTTGACGTACATCACTTGCCGTCGGTCGGGCTCTTCGCTGCCGGTCTTGCTGTACGAGCCTCCCCAGGTCAGTTGCCACCTGTCGCCCTCGCCGAAGTTATGGATTCCGTTCAGTTGATGGTTTTGCAGGGTGTATATGTGCATGATGTTGTTGCTGCCGGTCAGCTCGTGTCCTTCGGCATCAGTACCTTCGCGGCGTTGGTAGGTGTCGATGGCATTGCGGGCGTAGAAGAAAGTGTAGCCTATGCGGTCGCTCCGGCGCAAGGTGTAGCCCAGGTAGCCGAGGGCGGCGAGCTTCAGTTCCTGCGCAAAGCTGTCGTAGGAGAAGTCGTCCTGCACGGTGCCAGTGGCTTCGAGTGTCTTGTAGAAGGCATCTTCCATGTTTTGGTAGCCGTTGCTGGCGCTGAAGGAGGCAAGCAGGCTGAGTGTCTGGTTGCTTATACCGAAGTTCTTGCCGAAACCGAGGTTTCCACCCAGTTCGGGCAACGAGCTCTTCTTGCTGGCGGCAAAGGAGGTATCGAAGATATTGTGGGTCTTCACGTATTTGTCAAACTCCATCAAGGGCATGTCGAGGGCGGCCGCGTCTACGCCGGGTGTCTTCAAGAGCGAACCGCTGCGGTCCATCTGATAGCGGTCTTTGCCTAAGGTGTTGAACTTCCCGCCCGTGTTGAGGCTCAGTTGGAAGAAATCTTCCGGTATGTTTTCTTTGGTGCTGATGTTGATGTGCGCACCGCTGTAGTCGGCAAAGGCGGCTGCGTCATACACTTTGCTGACGGTGATGTTCTGTACGGTGGACGAGGGGAACAGGTCGAGCGGCACCAGCTTGTTGTCCGGGTTGGGCGAGGCGATGGGCAGTCCGTTCAGCGTGGTGGTGCTGTAGCGGTCGCCCAGTCCGCGGACGATAAGTTGTCCGGCGCTGGCGATGGAGATACCCGTTATTTTCTTTACTCCTTCTTCCACATTGCCGATGCCTTTGAGGGACATCTCTTTGGAACCGAGGTTCTCGATGGCGAGGGTCGCTTTTTGCCGTTCCATTTGCAAGGCACGTTCGCCTTCGAGGTTCTTCTTGGCGGTGACCTGCACTTCGCCCAAGGTTTGCGTGTCCGGCTCCATGTCGAAGTTCAGCACGGTTTCACCCTTTATCTCTACGGCATTTATCGTCATGTCTTTGTAGCCGATGTAACGGACGGTGAGGGTATAGGTCCCGTTTTTCAGCTCCAGTGTATAGTTACCATCCAAATCGGCGACGGCGCCTTGTGCCGTTCCGCTCACTTGCACGGTGGCTCCCGTCAGCGGTTCTTTGGTTTGTCGGTCGGTGATTGTCCCTTTGATGGTTCCCGCCGTGGCAGCCATGACGGAAAGTGTGAGGAATAAAATAAGGAAGAAAATCTTTCCCAAGTCTAATTTCATGCTCATCTCTTTTCTTTGTACGTTTTTTAATCCGCTGCAAAGATGAGGCAATGACATTACACCGGTGATACATGGCACATACGTTTCATTTTCAAATCTATTACGATTTGGTTACCGCACATTCTTCCGGATTGTTTGTTATCCTTATATATAGGCTGCTTGGGACGAAAAAGGTTTCTAATGGTTGCTTATTAGAGTTTTATGGCTATTTTTGTATCTCAAACCAATATTGATAAATATATGGCTGTTCATCGTGACGATAGTGAACGTTTCCGGCGCCTTTCCATTCTTGGCCGGATAGGTTGGTGGGAGGCTGATTTTTCTTCAAGGCAGTATCTCTGCTCCGAATATGTCTGTAAGTTGTTAGGCTTGGAAGGGGAATACCTGAGCTTTGAGGATTTCGGTAAAATGATACGCGAAGACTATCGGGCGCGTATCAGCCGGGAGTTCCTTGCCATTCAGAATATGGAGGTCTATGAACAGACGTTTCCCGTCTATTCTACCGAAGGAGTGGTCTGGGTCTACTCGCGTGTGGGATACAAGGAGCATTTGCCGGATGGTACATTGAAGGCTTTCGGAGTGTTGCAGCGCGTAGAGATGCCGAAGGAGGAGGCTGCGAAGCAGGCTTTGCAAAGAGTGAACGATTTACTTTATCGGCAGACCTCAATATCCCATTCCCTATTCCGCTTCCTGAAAGACGAGGATATAAGTGCGGGCATTTACGACATACTGAAAGATATTCTTGATTTCTTTCGCGGCGGACGTGTCTATATATTCCAATACGATGAGAAGTGCCGGTACCAGAGCTGCACATACGAGGTGGTGGCTCCGGGAGTGGCTCCTGAGAAAGAAATGCTTCAAGGAGTCCAGGCTGACAGCCTGCCGTGGTGGACGTCACAGATTATGGCACAAAAGCCCGTTCTGCTGGAAACGCTGGGGCAACTGCCGGAGCACGCTTACGCCGAATATGAAATTCTGGCGAGACAGAATATAAAGTCCTTGATGGTAACTCCGCTGGTTGCCAATGACCAGGTGTGGGGATATATGGGCATTGATTTGGTGGACCGTACCCGAATGTGGACTAACGAGGATTACCAATGGTTTAGTTCGTTGGCAAATGTCATCAGCATTTGCATAGAGTTGCGCAAAACGAAGGATGAGGCTGTGCGTGAACGTACTTTCCTCAGCAATTTGTTCCGCTATATGCCTTTGGGGTATGTGCGGATGTCCATTGTCTGTGATGAAAAGGACAATCCCTACGGGTATTATGTGACAGATGCGAATTCTATCTTTGCCGATTTTCTGGGAAAACCCGCGTCGACGTTTATCGGCAAGACTGCCTCGTCTTTTTCAAGGGAGGCGGCCCCCAGACTAGAATATCTGCTTGATATAGTGAACACCGGGACACATAAGGAAATGGACATGTGTTTTGAGCTCACCAACAAGCACTGCCACGTGGTGATATACTCTCCGGAAAAGAATGAAGTGGTGGCGTTATTCCTCGATACAACAGACTCGGTACAGACTCATCTGGCTTTGGACCATAGCGAAAAACTGTTCAAGAATATCTTTGCCAATATACCGGTCGGGGTGGAAATCTATGACAAAGACGGATTCCTGGTAGACATCAACAATAAGGATATGGAGATATTCGGGGTCCGTGACAAACAGGATGTCATTGGAGTGAACTTATTCGAGAACCCGAATGTGTCCGCCCAATTGGCAGAACGTATACAGACTGAGGATATGGTCGACTTCCGCCTGAATTATGCTTTCGACCGGACTGAAGGGTATTACTCCACTTCCAAACAGCCGAAGGATGTGATACATCTTTATACGAAAGTGAGCAAGGTGTATGACAGTAAAGGTAACTTTACCGGCTATGCCATGATTAACATCGACAATACGGAACGGATTGATGCCATGAGCCGTATCTGTGATTTCGAGAATTTCTTCCTGCTTATATCGGATTATGCGAAGGTAGGTTATGCCAAGCTGAATCTGCTCGACCGGAAAGGCTATGCCATCAAGCAATGGTATAAGAATATGGGAGAGGACGAGAATACCCAATTGGCGGATGTCGTGGGAATATACAGCAAGATGTACCCCAGTGACCGCAGGAGGATGCTTGATTTCTTCAGTAAGGCCCGTGTGGGCGAAGCCAAACATTTCCAGGGAGAGATGCGCATTGAACGTCCGGGCGAAAAGGGAAAATGGAACTGGGTACGTACCAATGTGGTTGTCAATCTGTTTGAACCGGAGAACGGACAAATAGAGCTGATAGGCGTCAACTATGACATTACGGAATTGAAGGAGACGGAGGCTATGCTGATTGAAGCCAAGGAGAAGGCAGAAACCGCCGACCGTCTGAAGAGTGCCTTCCTTGCCAATATGAGCCATGAGATACGTACGCCCCTGAATGCGATTGTCGGTTTCTCCAGTCTGATGGGAGAGACCGGGGACATGGAGGAAAAAAGGCAGTATATGGCGATTATTGAAGAAAACAATGACCTGCTGTTGCAGCTGATTTCCGACATACTGGATTTGTCCAAGATAGAGGCCGGGACATTTGACTTTGTGGAAAAAGAGCTGGACGTGAACATGCTGTGTGAGGACATCGTGCGCTTCATGAAGATGAAGGCCAAACCGGGTGTGGAAGTTCTCTTCGACCGTCATCTGCCGGAATGCCGGATTGTCAGTGACCGTAACCGTTTGAATCAGGTCATAGCCAACTTTGTCAACAATGCCATCAAGTTCACCACTGCGGGAAGTATACGTGTAGGATATAATAAGGTGGATGAAACTCATTTGCGTTTTTATGTGGCCGATACGGGCCTTGGCATTGAGCCGGAAATGCAGGCTCAGATATTCGACCGTTTTATAAAGCTGAATACGTTTGTGCATGGCACCGGCCTGGGGCTTTCTATCAGCAAGAGCATTATAGAGCAGTTGGGTGGCACAATCGGTGTGGACAGTGAACCGGGGAAAGGCTCATGCTTTTGGTTTGTGCTGCCGATTGTATAGTATGGAAATGTGCTAAAATACACACTCACCACAAATTATGCAGATTAACACAACTCAAAGCTCTTGATTATCAGAACTTCTAAAGATAATTTGTGCCAATCTGCGTAATTTGTGGTAAGTGATGATACCCTCCGGTTATAATCCGAATGAGAACTTATCGATGGATTGATATACCACACTTGCAATACTCAGTACCACAATACCCAGTGTGCAAATGGCCAGGCTGGCACGTGTATAGTTGTCACTGCGGAATGCTGCAATCGGCTCGTCGCTCTTGTTGATGTACATTGCCTTTACAATCTTCAGATAGTAATAAAGCGAGATGATTGTATTGATAAGGGCAATGAATACCAGCAGATGGAAGCCGCCTTCGAAAGCTGCCGCGAAGATGAAGAACTTCGAGAAGAAGCCCGCAAACGGCGGGATGCCTGCCAGAGAGAACAGTGCCAGTGTCATCAGGAACGCCAACTTCGGATTAGTGGTATACAGCCCGTTATAGTCTTCAAGTGTGAACTTGCCTGCCCGCAGTGCCACAATCGTGATAACGGTAAATACGGCAAGATTGGCAAACATATATATCAGCACGTAGTATACCAGCGACGTCATACCTTGTGCGCTTCCGCTGATGACACCCAGCATGATGTAACCAGCTTGCGAGATACTGGAGAAAGCCATCAACCGCTTCAGGCTCTGCTGGCGTAGGGCGAAGAGGTTGGCAATTGTGATGGAGGCGATGATAACCCAGTACAGCACTTCCTGCCATTGTTCCACCATCGGAGCGAATACCTTGATGAGAGTAGCCATCAGCACGAAAGCGGCAGAGCCTTTAGAGATGACACTCAGATAGGCTGTCACCGTGCTTGGAGCACCTTCGTAAACGTCTGCTGTCCAAAGATGGAAAGGCACCAGTGATATTTTGAATCCCATGCCGGAGAAGAAGAATACGAATGCCATAATCTGCAACGGGTCGCCGGTGAGGCGTGCCGGTATGTCGGCAAAGTAGAGAGTGCCTACCGTACCGTAAATCAAAGATAATCCGTATAGCAGCAATCCGCTGGAGAACAGTGCCGTGAGAATATATTTGGCACCTGCCTCGGCAGAATGGTGGCGGTATTTGTCGAAGGCAACCAGGGCTGCCATCGGGATGCTTGCCGTCTCCAGTCCGATGAAGAACATCAGGAAGTGTCCGGCAGAAATCATGAAGTACATACCCAGCAGGGTGGAAAGTGTCAGAATGTAGAACTCACCTTGTTTGATGGCAGTGTCCGGACGGCGCATCCATTCGTGCGCCATCAGGAATACAATCAGTGTACCTATACTGAGGATGGATTTCACGATGCTCTGTATCGGCTGATTGTGATACATGCCGCCGAAAGCATCTGCCACAGGACCGGGAACGATGGTGATAAGTGTGTGTATGGTCAGCAGAGCAACGGGCAGCATTGTGTTCAGCACCGGTTTGCCGTCATTCTTGTGTGCATCCGGACTCATGAAGAGGTCGGCGACAAAAAGGATGACGATGACCAATATCAGCGAAAGCTCTTCTTTGAGCAGGAGGAATTGGGAATAATCCATATCTATTTACGATTTTACGATTTACGATTTACGATTGAAATTACTCTTGGGATTTACGATTTTATGATTTACGATTGAGGTTACTCTTGGGATTTACAAGTCATTTATCAATCGTAAATCGTCAAATCGTAAATAAATCAGTTATTGGCAGCACGCTGTCTCCAATCATGCCGCTAATCCACCATGGTGCCATACCGAGGGCGGCAACGCATGCGATGAGGATGATGACCGCTGTACGTTCGTCCCAGGTTGCATCGCTCAAGGTGAGGTGATGCTTGTTAGTGCAGGTGCCATAGAGAATCTTTCCTACCAGTCGCAGGATATAGACTGCCGTAATCACGATGGAGCTGCATGCAATGACCGTCCACACGCGGTGGAACGTATCGGGATGCTGGAACGAACCGGTGAAGATGGTCATTTCGGCAATGAAACCGCTGAGTCCGGGCAGTCCCAGATTGGCAAGACCGGCGATTACATAGCAGACAGCCAGAAAAGGCATAATCTTCATCAGACCGGAGAGTTCGCGGACGTCACGCGTATGGGTACGTCCGTATATCATACCGATAAGGGCGAAGAACAAGGCTGTCATCAGTCCGTGAGAGAGCATCTGCAGAACAGCACCCGTGCAAGCTGTCTGGTTCATCATCAGAATGGCGAACAACACCAGACCGCAATGGCTGACGGAAGAGTAGGCGTTGATATACTTCAAGTCGGTTTGTACACAAGCGGAGAATGCGCCGTATACCACGGAGATTCCGGTAAGAATCAGGAATATCCATCCCAGTTCCTGTGCAGCTTCGGGCATCAGGTACATGGCTATGCGGAAACAACCGTAACCTCCCAGCTTCATCAATACACCGGCATGGAGCATGGATACGGCAGTCGGTGCGGAGGCGTGACCGTCGGGGCTCCATGTGTGGAACGGGAACAGAGCGCCCAGCACACCGAAACCGAGGAAAGTGAGCGGGAACCAGATACGTTGCTGTTCGATGGGAATATTGTGCATCTGTGCTATTTCCAATAGATTCATAGAGGTGGCTCCGGCACCGTAGTAGATACCCAAGATACCGATAAGCAGGAAGGCAGAGCCGCCCATCAGCATCAGTGTCAGCTTCATGGCAGAGTACTCTTTGCGTCCCGACCCCCATACACCGATAAGCAGATACATGGGAATAAGGGCAACCTCGTAGAACATGAACATGGTGAACAGGTCTATCGAGATGAAGAACCCGAACACACCGATGGAGAGGAAGGTGAACCAAAGGAAATATTCTTTAGTCAGCGGTTGCAGCCTCCAGGAGGCGAATGTTCCGGTAAAGACAATGATGGCCGAAAGCAGCAGCATGGCTACCGAAATACCGTCTACTCCTACCGAATAGTGGATGTTGAGTGCAGGATACCAGACCATGTCGGCACGGAACAGCATTTCATCCGTGGCACCAGCGTGGCGTGCATTGAGGTACATCACGGTCAATGCCGCAGAAAGAACCAGCAGAGCCGATGCACCGGTCACCATCACCGCGCGTATTTGTGCGATGTTGCGGCTGAGCCAAAGACCCAGCAGCATCAGCAAGGGGATGAGTACGAATAATGATAAAAAGTTCATCTTTATATTTACGATTTAACGATTTACGATTTACGATTGAAAAATTTCGGGTTATAGCAATAGTAGCAGTATCAGTGCCAGCGTGCCCAGCAGGAATACAAATGTATATTGCTGGATGCGTCCGCTCTGCAGACCGCGTATCTCGTCACTGGTGGCATCGGCGCCCCAAGCAAGGAAGTCGAAGAAGCCGTCCACTACATGGCGGTCCCACCAGGCGATGGGGCGGCAGATGCAGCCGAAGATGATGCGGTGGGTGATGAACTGGTAGACCTCGTCCAGATAGAAGCGGTGGTAAGCTGCTGTCCACAAGCCTTTGAAACGGTGTGCCAATGTATCGGCAACGGGCTGTCGGCTACCTGCATAGATGTAGGTGGCAATGGCTATGGAAACCACCGCTACGGCGATACTTGTACCTGCCACACTCCAGTCCAGATGGATGTTATATGCTTCACCGTTGGAACTGATGAAGTGTCCGAAAGGAATGAAACCGGCAACTATCGTAACCACGGCAAGGAGCATCAGGGGCAGGGTCATCGCCAGAGGACTCTCGTGGGGGTGAGGCATGTGGCTGTCGCCCCCATCGCTTGCCGACTTTTGCCCCGGCTCTGAGCCGGCCCAAAAGATACCATAATAAAGACGGAACATATAGAATGCTGTCATACCTGCAATCACTGTCATAATCCATCCCATGATGGGGCTGAACTGGAAGCATGCCGTCAGGATTTCATCTTTGGAGAAGAATCCGGAGAACGGAGGAATACCTGCAATGGCAAGGCAGGCGATGAGGAACGTGATATGCGTAATGGGCATATACTTCCGCAGTCCACCCATGGCAGACATCTCGTTGCTGTGTACGGCATGGATGATGCTACCCGCTCCGAGGAACAGCAATGCCTTGAACATGGCGTGTGTGAACAAGTGGAACATGCCTGCCATGTAGCCCAGTCCCCCTTCGTGTGGGTCGGCTGATGTACATACACCCAGCGCCACCATCATGAAACCGATTTGGGAGATGGTGGAGAATGCCAGTACACGCTTGATGTCACTCTGCACACATGCCACACTGGCGGCATAGAATGCCGTGAAGGCTCCTACGTATGCCACGATGTGCAGCACGCTGGGAGCATATTCTATGAACAACGGGAACATGCGTGCCACCAGATAGACACCTGCAACCACCATTGTGGCGGCATGAATCAGTGCACTGACCGGCGTAGGACCTTCCATGGCATCGGGCAGCCAGATGTGCAACGGGAACATGGCACTCTTTCCGGCACCACCGATGAACATCAGTCCCAAGGCAAGCGGAATCATTGCCGCACCGCCCTTTGCCAGCGCCATCTCATTAGGGCTGAAGGTGTATGTACCGGCATAATACCCATAGACGAGGATACCTATAAGGAATCCCAGGTCAGCAAAACGGGTCACGATAAAAGCCTTCTTCGAAGCGGCAATAGCCGCCGGCTTCGTATAATAGAAACCAATCAGCAGATAGGAGGACACGCCCACCAACTCCCAGAACAGATACATCTGGAAGATATTCGTTGCTACTACCAGTCCGAGCATGGACATGGTGAAGAGCGACAGGAAGGCGTAGTAACGCTGGAAACCGCGTTCGCCCTTCATGTAGCCGAAAGAGTATATGTGTACCAGCAGCGAAACGGTACTGATGACCACGAGCATCATAACCGAAATCGGGTCGAGTAGGATACCCATGTCGATACTGAGGCTTTCTGTGAAAGGCAGCCATTTGAAGTTATAGGGCATCAGCGCCTCGTACGTACCATCGGCAAGGCGGGGAGCGCTGAAGTACATTCCTGCGGTGAGATAGGAAAGCACTGCGACCACACCCAGTGCCGCAGTTCCGATAAGGCCGGCAGTGCGGTGTGACATCCATTTACCTCCAAGTCCCAGAGCGAGGAAAGAGAGGAAAGGGAGTAGAAGGATTAATATTGTATATTCCATATATACTATGTTTATCAATTATTACTATTCAAGAAACATCGCTTGGCGATTCTTGCTCTTACCACTTCATCTCATCCAGTTTGTTCACCTGGATACTGCGGATGTTACGGTAGATGTTAATCATGATGGCAATGGCTACAGCCGTTTCGGCCGCCGAGATGGCGATGGAGAATAAAGAGAAGAAATATCCTTCCAGTCCTCCGGGGAATAGGAAACGGTTGAACACCGCAAAGTTGATGTCCGTGGCATTCAGAATCAGCTCGATGCTGATAAGTATCGCCAGCGTGTTGCGGCGGGTAAAGAACCCGTAGATGCCTGCGAAGAACATGATAGCCGAAACTATCAGATAATATTCCATGTGTATCATAATTCTTATCTTTTACGTGCTATTAATAATCCGCCTACGATACATGCCAATAACAAGATGCTGACAGCTTCGAAGGGAAGCAGATAACCATACTTGTCACCGCTCAGCATGTGGTGACCGATGGTCTTGATGTTGACCTCCAAAGGTTCCACGTCGGTGGTGGCAATGAACTTATGCTTCAAGGTGATGAATACTACGATGATGGCACCGCCCACGGTGGCACCCAGTCCGGCAAGGAACCTGCTACGCTTTAACTTCTCGATGACATCGCCTTCGCCACTGGTAAGCAGTATGGAGAAGACGTAGAGCACTACGATACCGCCGGCATAGACCATAATCTGCACGGAACCGAGGAAGGTGTAACCCAGCAGAAAGTAGATGCCTGCCGTACCGAAAAGCACGAACAGCAGGTAGGTGGCCGAGCGCACCATGCGGTGGGTCGTTACCGTCAAGATGGAAAATACGGTGATAAAGGCCGCAAGGAAGTAGAATACTACTGTTTCAAGAGTTATTTCCATGTTGTTTAATTACAAGTTACTATTAACGAATTACTTTGTTGTCTCTTCTTTGGGAGCAGCGGGTTTCTTTTTTTCTTCTACATGGCTGCCCGGACGGTTCAGCGTCATGACCAGTTTCGTGCGGTCGAACACTGCATGCTCAAAATCCTGGTCGAACGTGATGGCATCGTGAGGGCAGGCATTCACACAGAGTTGGCAGAACATGCACGAACCGAGGTCGTATTCGTACTTAACCAATATCTTCTTTTTCTTACCGTCTTCCGTTTCAACCATCTCGCCGGTCACCTTGATGGTGTCGTTGGGACAAGCCATCTGGCACAAACCGCAAGCTACACACCGATGTTCATTTTTATCATTATGGGGCATGGTCAGCGTGCCACGGAAACGGTCGGAGAGTTTCAATGTCGAGCGGTTTTCCGGATATTGTTCGGTAGTCTTTCGTCGGCAGAATACGGTCATGGTTGTCTTCATACCTGTCAGCAGAGAAGTGACGCCGTGTATGAGTCCGCCGATATAAGAGTTCTTTTCTTTCATTACTTTTGCCTTTATTAAAATTATCCGCAAGGAAATCTTGCTCCGGCGCTACGCCGGTTAGAAATGCAATTTAAATACTACAATTAATACCATCAAAATCAAGTTCACCATAGAGATGGGTACCAGGTACTTCCACTCCAGATTCAGAATCTGGTCAATACGCAGGCGGGGGAAGGTCCACTTTATCCACATCAGCAGGAAGACTACGAAGAAGGCCTTTCCGAAGAACCATACAAATCCCGGAATGTAATCCATCACTGCGTTGAAGCCGTCCAGGCCTACGATGTGTAGCGGCATCCAGCCTCCCAGGAAGATGGTGGCTGCCACGGAGGCTACGATAAACAGATTCAAATATTCTGCCAGATAGAAGAATCCGAAGCCCATACCGCTGTATTCCGTATGGTATCCGGCAGTCAACTCGCTTTCGGCTTCGGGCAAGTCGAAGGGACCGCGGTTGGTTTCCGCATTTCCGGCAATGAGGTAGATGATGAAGGCTATCAATGCAGGGATATGTCCCTTGAAGATGAACCAGCCGTCAGCTTGTCCTTCTACTATTTCGGAGAACTGCATGGTTCCCATCAACACTACCATTGTCAGTATGCTCAATCCGCAGGACAACTCGTAGCTGATAATCTGCGCACCGCTTCGCATGGCTCCAATCAGCGAGAATTTATTGTTGGAACTCCAGCCTGCCAGCAGGATACCCACTACGCCGATACTCGATGCAGCCAGCAGGAAGAACACTCCTACATTGAAGTCCAATACCTCCAATCCCTTGTTGATGGGCAGGCAGGCAAATGTCAGGAAAGAAGCGATGATTACCATGAACGGTGCCAGATTGTAGAGGAACCGGTCAGAGAATTTCAAATCAATGATTTCCTTTGTCAACATCTTGATGACGTCGCAGGGCACTTGGAGCAATCCCCATTTCCCCACGCGCATCGGACCGAGGCGGCATTGGAAGAAGGCGCATATTTTACGCTCCATGTAAATCAGGATGATGGCAAGCACGGCATACATCAAGATGATGCATACGCCAATCACCACGCATTCGAGGAATATTGCCAGACCTTCCGGCATCAGGGAAGTCAGCATCTGGTGTATCCAGTTGGTTATTATACTAAAGTCAAACACGTTGTTCATTTACTATTTACTATTTACAATGTACAATTTACGAGGCGCTTTTTGATTTACAATGTACAATTTACAATTTGGCTGCGCTGTAATTCCGCATGGTAAATTGTGAATTGTCAAATCGTAAATTCTTTTATCTATCAATATCTGGTACTACATAATCTAATGTTCCGCCAATGGCAATAAGGTCGGCGATTTTAGCTCCGCGGCAAATCGTATTTACGGTCGATACCAATGGCAAGCCCGTACTGCGGAAGTGCAGGCGGTAAGGCGTCTTGTCGCCGTGGCTTTCGAGGAAGACGCCGAATTCACCGCGGCTACCTTCTACGGCTGCATAATAAGTGCCTTCCGGTACGCGGATAATAGGTTTCATCTTTTCCTGGTAGGCTCCTTCCGGGATGTTGTCTATCAGTTGCTCGATAATCTTCAGGCTCTCCAGAATTTCATCCATACGGATAAGGTAGCGTGCCCATGAATCGCCTTCGGTGCGGATGACTTCTTTAAAGTCCACCTTGTCATATACGGCATATGGCATACGCTTACGCACGTCGCAGGCCCATCCGCTGGCGCGTCCGGTGCCTCCGGTAGCTCCAAAGGCGATGGCATCTTCCCGTGAGAGTATACCCACACCTTTCAGACGTTGCTGGGCAATGATGTTCCCGGTGAATACGTCGTGATATTCGTGTAGGATACCGCGGAGGTAGGGGATAAACTCCTTCACTTTCTTTACGAAGCCGGGAGCAATGTCTGCCTGCACGCCACCGATGGTGTTGTAGTTCATGATGAGGCGTCCACCGCAAGTTTCCTCAAAGATGTCGAGTATCTTTTCGCGGTCGCGGAAACCGTAGAAGAAGGCCGTTAATGCACCCAGGTCCATAGCAAGACAAGAATAGAACAGCAGGTGAGAGTCTATTCGCTGCAACTCGTCCATGATGGTACGTATGTACTGCACGCGTTCGCTTACTTCCACGCCCATTGCCTTTTCGATACACATGCACAAGGCATGGCGGTTCTGGTGTGCGCCCAGGTAGTCCAGACGGTCGGTCAGAGCCAAGGTCTGCGGATAGGTCAGGCTTTCGCACATCTTCTCGATACCCCGGTGGATGTAGCCGCAGTTGGCATCAATCTTGTCGATGATTTCACCCTCCAATGATACACGGAAACGCATTACGCCGTGGGTGGCCGGATGTTGGGGACCGATGTTCACCACATATTCCTCATCACCGAAAAGTTGCATCTCCTTATTCTTGATGCTACCGTCGGGATTCAGCTCCAATTCCATGGTAGTGTCCACCGTTTCTTCGTTGTCCATACGCAACGGATTATCTTTTTCCGGCTCATTGTCTTTACGCATGGGATAGCCTACCCAGTCATTGCGCAGATAGAGTCGGCGCATATCCGGATGACCGATGAAAACGATGCCGTAAAAGTCGTAGACTTCGCGCTCGTTGAAATCCGCAGCTTTCCAGATATCGCTGACGGAAGGAAGTTCGGGATGTTCCCGGTTTAGAGTGGCGGTGCGTACCGCTATCCGTTCGCCGGTAACAGTAGATTCCAACAGATAGACTACGCCGAGTCCGCGGGGGGTGTCCGGTGCGTCTTTCTCGTCGGGTATTCCCCAATCCATACCGCTGAGGCATTCCAGGAAGTCCATTTGTTTCTCTTTCCGCAGACGCAGCATTTCGTCGTGCAGGACTGAGGGCTCTATGTATTTTATTTCCATATTTTTAAGTACTGATTAGTGGTTCTCTTCTTTTCTGTTTACTCCACCGAAGTATTTCTCTATTTTCACTTTACGCTGCAATTGCATCATGCCGTAGTAGAATGCTTCCGGACGCGGAGGACAACCGGGAATGTAGACATCCACCGGCAGAATCTTGTCCACACCGTTCACCACGTGATAGGATTTCTTGAACGGGCCTCCGCTGACGGCACAGCCGCCTACGGCTACTACATATTTCGGATCGGCCATCTGGTCGTAAAGACGTTTCAGAACGGGAGCCATCTTGTTGGTTATTGTTCCGCAAACCATAATCATGTCTGCCTGGCGCGGACTGGCACGGGCTACCTCGAACCCGAAGCGCGCCATATCGTAGCGGGCTGCGCCGAGGGCCATGAATTCGATACCGCAACAGCTGGTTGCAAACGTAAGAGGCCACAGTGAGTTGCTGCGTCCCCAGTTGACGAAGTCGTCCAGTACGCCAAGGGCGACATTGGCGCCTCCGGCATTAAGTTCCCGAACCAGTTTCTCCAACGTTTCGTTGTCTGTAAACTCCTCATAAGGGATAGATTTAATTTTCGGCTTCTTTGTTACTTCCATTCCAAAGCTCCTTTCCTCCAGGCATAAGCAAGGCCCAGAATCAATATAATCAGGAAAAATAAAACACTGAAAAGTCCTGCCACGCCAAGTTCGCGGGTGATGACTGCCCAAGGGAACAGAAATACCGTTTCCACTTCGAACATCAGGAACAAGATGGCAAACAGATAGTAACCTACCCGGAATTGCATCCACGATTTACCGCGGGTAGGGATACCACACTCGTACGGCTCCATCTTCTGTGCATTGTACGAACGGGGTGCTATCGCATTGGAGAGCGCGATGACGATACCCACGAAAGCGATTGCCGTCAATAAGACGACCACTAACAAAGTAAAGTTCATAAACCTGATAAGATTTTAGATATATAATAATAGATACATCGCACCGGAGGACAAAACCTCTGAATTGTTGTCCGGCGAGTCAGGGGCAAGCGTCTGCGCTTGCAGGCCTTCTAAATGATAATCTTTCTTAGCCCGAACACGTAATAGTTCGCGTCGGGTACGGGATGCGGAGACAGATTCAACAAACGGTCGCATTCCGGTGCATAGGCATGCTGCTGCATCTTGTAGATGTACATGCGCAGGAGTACGTTTTTGTTGGTTGGTACTTGCGTATGGTCTACATGTTCTATGCAGAGGGAGTTTGGTGAAAACAAGTCGTAGAACTTCTGGACTGCTTGTTGGGTGGTAGGAGCTTGTGACAGCGTGCAGCATTCTGCTTGTCGGGTGGCAGGAACGCACAAAATGTCTACAGCTCCGGTTGCACTGTCGTGCAATAGGGCTGCAAAGATTATGATTAAACAGTATTTAATGCATTGCTTCATACCACAATTCTCTCTTTCAAGGGCGCAAAGATATAATAAGTATTGTTCAATTTGCTATCCCCGCATAACAAAAAATGATTATTTTTACACTTTTTATCCTAAATCAATTCCGTTTCCAGAAATCCGGTGTGAAAAGCAGCAGTACGGTAAATAACTCAAGACGACCCAGAAGCATTAAAAAGGATAACAGCCATTTAGCTGCATCGGGCAGGGCATTCCACGAATAGGCAGGTCCGGTTTCACCCAATCCGGGTCCCATATTACCGATACTGGAAATGACGCAGCCCATTGATTCTTCAGCCCCGACACCCATAGCCATCATGAGCAGTGTGCCGATGACTATAATGGCGATATAAATAAAACAAAAAGCCAGTACGGTGGAGACAATGGAGGGAGAGATTACCTGCTTGTTTATCCGTACCGGAAGTATGGCATTGGGGTGTAGGATGTGTTTGAACTCGTTTCGTGAGACTTTGGTAAGAATTACCATACGTATACACTTCAAGCCTCCGGTGGTACTGCCTGCACACGCCCCCATCAGCATGATGATGGTAAGCAGCCCCCACAGGACGGGTGTCCATTGCATGTAGTCATCTGTCGCAAAACCGGTGGATGTATGGAGGGAAATTACTTGGAACAAGGATTTGCGGAAGGATTCTTCCATCCCCATGGGACTGGTATAGTAAAGTACGATGGCTATGACGGCAGTGAAGAGCACAACTGAACCGAAATAGAATTTCAGCTCGGCATTGCTGATGAACTTCTTGAATTTCCGGTTGACGAACAATAATAGCAAGGTGAAGTTGATGCCGGAGATAAACATGAAAATGGAGATGACATATTCTATATAAGGAGAATTGTAGTAGGCAACGCTGGCCTGCTTGGTGGAGAAGCCACCGGTACCGGTAGTGGCAAATGCATGGCAGATACTGTCGAACCAGTCCATACCTCCAAGCATCAGCAGGCCGACAAGCAGAGCGGTTATGCCGGCATAGATACTCCAAATCCATTTGGCGGTGATACCGATACGGGGATGAACCTTGTCATGTGTAGGGCCGCTTGCCTCGGCGGCGAACACCTGCAGGCCACTGACTCCGAAGATGGGAAGCACTGCAATGGTGAACATGATGATTCCCAAGCCGCCAATCCACTGTGTCATACTGCGCCAGAACAGTATTCCATGAGGAAGTGACTCGATGTCGTCCAAGATGGTGGCACCCGTACTGCTGAAACCGGACATGGTTTCGAAGAATGCATTGGCAATGTCGGGTATGTATCTGCCTATATAGAAAGGCAGCATTCCGAAAAGAGAGAATGCCACCCAGGCAAAGCTGACCAGTACATATCCGTCACGGCGCGTCAGTTGCCGTTCGCCTCCCTTGCCGAGAGCTGCCAGCAATAAGCCTACCCCTGCTGTGATGCCTCCTGCTTTCCAGAAATCGAGCATATCGCTTTCTCTGTAGTAGAAGGACACGCCCGAACAGACCAGAAACATGACTGTTTCCAGCAATAGCAGAATACCGATAATCCGTATGATTGTCTTGAAGTTAATCATTTACCAACTACTCATTCTCAATTAGTTAAAGTATTTTTCGATTTTCTTAATCATCATGTTCAGGCAGAATACCACTACATGGTCACCCGGCTGTATCAGGGTGTTACCCATAACCACAACGCCTTCCCCCTGGCGGATAAGTCCGCCGATGGTGGCTCCTTTCGGGAGGCCGAGGTCTTTTACCGGATGTTTGGTAATCTTCGAGCCGGCCTTAACGGTAAATTCCGCTACATCGGCATTGGCAAAGGTCAGGCATTTCACGTTGCTGACGTCCGCATCCAGCATCATCTGGTAGATGTGGCTGGCAGCAATCATCTTTTTGTTGATGACGGTGCCGATGTCAAGGCTTTCGGCCATGCCTATGTAGTCGATGTTCTCCACTTCCGCTACGGTTTTGCTGACTCCCATGCGTTTGGCGGCAAGGCAGGCCAGGATATTAGTCTCCGAGTTGCCGGTCAAGGCAACGAAGGCTTCCGTATTTTTCAGTCCCTCTTCCACAAGCAGGTCCATATCCCGTCCGTCGCCATTGATAATCATGGTACGGTCGTCAAGCAGCTCGGTCAGGCGGTTGCAGCGGTTCAGGTCGTTGTCCACGATTTTCACCTGCATGTAGTCCGGGACATATTGGGCGGTGCGTACGGCAATCCGGCTTCCACCCATAATCATTACGTTGCGCACATCGGCATAATCTTCTTTGCCGGCTATCTTGCGGATGTAGGGGACGTATTTTCGTGTGGTGGTGAAGTATACGATGTCATGTAGCTTGATGGTATCGTCACCACGGGGAATCAGTGTTTCGCTTCCCCGTTTGATGGCTACCACGTGATAGGGCAGCTCCGGTCCGCCCAACTCATGGAGGGGGATGTTCAGTATCTCGGCTTTTTCGCGCATCTTGGTGCCTATCAGTATCAAGGCTCCTCCGCAGAACTCCCACCATTGGCGTACCCAGCTCATGCGGATGGAGGACACGATTTCCTTGGCGGCAAGCATTTCCGGGTAGATGAGTGAATCGACGCCCAGCTTCTGGAAAAATTCCTTGTTTTTGGGCAGCAGGTATTCGTAGTTGTCAATACGGGCTACGGTCTTCTGTGCTCCCAGATTGTTGGCAAGCATGCATGCGGTCATGTTCCGGCTTTCATCGGGGGTGACGGCTATGAACAAGTCGGCTTCTCCCACTCCCACTTCTTTCAAGCCTTTTATGGAGGTAGGGGAAGCTGTAGCCGTCATCAAGTCAAAGTTGGAGTTCAGTGTGCTCAACTTCTCTTCGTTGTCGTCCATCAGAATGATGTCCTGCTTCTCGCGGGACAGCAACTTGGCCAAGTGTGTGCCTACTGCGCCGGCACCTGCAATAATTATTTTCACTTTTAGTTCGTTGATAGTTGATAATTAATAGTTGACATATGGGGTAAATGCTCAAACTGTCAATTTTCAACTATCAATTATCAATTGATTATAGATTCCTTCTTCGTCCATTCCGCAAAGATGGTGTAACTCTTGTATGGTGCCGTGTTCTATGAAGGCATCGGGTACACCGATACGTCTGAAATGGGGAATATAGTCATTGTCCGCCATGAACTCCAGTATGGCACTGCCCATTCCTCCTTTTTTGACACCGTCTTCTATGGTGACGACATGCTGGAAGTTGAGTCCTACCTCGTGCAGCAGCGCTTCGTCGAGCGGCTTGAGAAAACGCAGGTCGTAGTGGGCTATGGAGATTCCTTTGTCCTTCTCCGCACGCTCTATGGCACGTGCGGCTACGTTGCCTATGGGACCGAGGCTGATGACTGCCAGGTCTTTGCCTTCTTTCAGTCTGCGCCCTTTGCCTACGGGGATTTCTTCCAGCGGACATTTCCAATCCAGCAATACGCCGCGTCCGCGGGGATAGCGGATGACGAACGGACCTTGGTCCGGTAACTGTGCCGTGTACATCAGACGGCGCAATTCATGTTCGTCCATCGGTGAAGATATGGTCAGGTTGGGAATCGGACGGAAATAGGCCAGGTCGAAAACTCCGTGGTGTGTCGGTCCGTCTTCTCCTACCAGTCCGGCGCGGTCCAGGCAAAGTACGACGGGGAGGCGGAGCAGGGCGATGTCATGGATGACATTATCGTATGCCCGCTGCATGAAGGAGGAGTAGATGTTGCAGAAAGGCTGCATTCCTTCTTTAGCCATACCGCCCGAGAAAGTGGCTGCATGCCCTTCGGCAATACCCACATCGAAGGCACGGTCGGGCATGGTGTCCATCAGCTTGTTCATGGAGCAGCCGGTGGGCATGGCGGGGGTTACTCCGACGATTTTCGGATTTTCCTTTGCCAGTTCTACCAGCGTTTCCCCAAACACGTCCTGGAAAAGCGGAGGCAAATTGCTGGTGTCCGCCTTGAGGCGTTCTCCGGTTTCCGGATCGAACTTGCCCGGTGCATGCCAGATATCGGGATTCTTCTCAGCAGGTTCGAATCCTTTTCCTTTTACAGTGTGCAGATGCAGTATTTTCGGTCCCTGCATATCTTTGATGTCCCGTAGGACACGGGCTATGTTTTTCACATCGTGTCCGTTGATAGGGCCGAAGTAGCGGATGTTCATCCCTTCAAAGATATTCTGCTGTTGGGCGGCCATTGATTTCAGACTGTTGGCGAAGCGAATCAGCGCTTTGCGGCGGTCCTCGTTCAAAAGTCCCATTTTGAACAGCAGTCTGGATGTCTTGAAGCGCAGCTGGTTATAGCGGTTGCTGGTAGTCAGGTTGAAAAGGTACTGCTTCATGCCGCCTACACTTCTGTCTATCGACATATCATTGTCGTTGAGAATGATAAGAAGGTTGTTAGGGGTAGACGAAGCGTTGTTCAGTCCTTCGAAAGCCAGGCCGCCGCTCATGCTTCCGTCGCCGATGATGGCCACTACATGGCGGTCCTTCTCGCCTTTTTCGGCAGCGGCAACAGCCATGCCAAGGGCGGCGGAGATTGAATTTGACGCATGTCCGCAGGTGAATGTGTCATAATCGCTTTCCTCTGGTGAGGGAAAAGGACGAACTCCCTTGAATTTACGGTTGGTGGAGAATGCTTCACGGCGTCCGGTCAGTATCTTGTGCCCGTACGCCTGATGGCCTACATCCCAGACTATGCGGTCGTACGGAGTATTGAATACATAGTGCAAGGCAACGGTCAGCTCTACCGTGCCCAGGCTGGCAGCGAAATGTCCGGGGTTACACGAAACCTCCTTTATAATGTCTTGCCTCAATTCTTTACAGACTTCAGGAAGCTCTTCTACGCTGAGTTGGCGTAAATCCTCGGGAAATGTAATGGTGTTAAGCAAGTTATATGTTGTTGGTTCTGTTCTCATTTCTAATCTGAAGATTACAAAATGCAAAAATAGCAAAAGAAAACGGATGGCGGGAAGTTTTAGAAGGAAAAAAAGCCTCTTTTGTTCACTTCTGTTTTTACTTTCTCTTTGCATACGCCATATTTCTCGTTCAGCCTGCCTATGGTTAAGGGAAAAGATGCCTGATAGTAAATCGTTCCTCCATGGAGAAAATATTGTTCCATCCTGGAGAAAAAATCGTTCCACCATGGTGGAACGATTTTTTCTCCATATAGGAATAATTTAATTTTGGTAGGCAAAGATATTAGTCCTTTCAAAAATTGACTTGTACTTTCGTATGTGTGCATCTATGATAAGAGATGCTTTAAATTTAATGTTTATTGAAAAATACAACTTAATAAATTATTTATTGCAACTTTTTGAGGTTTTGGTTGTTATTTGATATAGTATTATGTATATTTGCGAAGTAGAATATGTCCTATTTATCAATATGTTATACAATTTTGAGTTGTATATAATGATATCCTTGGTTGTAATATGTGTCGGAATGGGGTGTAATCACGAATTGTTAAATGAATAAACAATGAATGATATGAAGAAAAAGCTTGACTTTAAAGTTTTGGCTATTATGGGCGTAGTGGTTTTTTCCACTTGCGATTCTGATAGCGATCTGTTCAACCCGGAAAAGGCGGCAGCTAAGAAAGAGGCACAGTATGCATCGGCTTTTGTGCAGAGGTATGGAGAAATTGCAGTTGATCAGGATTGGGGATTTGGGGCAACACCGACAACGCGTGTTGCTAACACTAATAGCAATCAATGGAAAGATTTTACGGAAGTACCCGAGGGTATTACGGCTACAGAAAAAGAAGTGGTTACGGAATGGTTTAAAACACATCAGAATCCACAATCCATTGGTGTGGATTGGACCGACTTTTTTGTTCAACATGTAAGTGGCTCACACTCTAATATGGATTTTTTGGTTGCAGCATCAGATGAGCATATCAATAATTTTAATGCTACTGAGGGGGCTATAATGCTAATGCAGAATAGTGGAACGTCTTCTTTTGGCTATAGGGTTTCTTTGGATGGTAAAATGCACTATAATTATACTATACAATATATT
This sequence comes from Bacteroides sp. AM32-11AC, assembly GCF_003603515.1. Lineage (NCBI taxonomy): Bacteria > Pseudomonadati > Bacteroidota > Bacteroidia > Bacteroidales > Bacteroidaceae > Bacteroides > Bacteroides sp. AM32-11AC. Next base: position 181,044 of record NZ_QTNH01000009.1, read on the forward strand.
GGGGGTGCTTATTATGTGGGATTTGACTTTGAAGCTACCGGACAGAACCCAAATCAACAAGTGGCTGCAGATGGGTATTATAGTGATTGGATTGTGAAAATCTCTCCGGCCATATATACGAATGCGTACAGAATCATAGCAGAAGACCTTGGAGACAGTGATGATTTTGACTTCAACGATGTCGTGTTTGATGTAGCGACCAATGGGGGAGCAACTATCATTACCCTGCAGGCTGCGGGTGGTACTTTGCCTTTGTATATTGAGGTAGGCGGTGATAGCCGTGAAGTTCATGAACTCTTTGGTGTTTCTAATACTACAATGGTAAATACGGATGCTGGGGCAACTAAGGCTCCGGTGATGTACAGAGTTAACGGTACCGGTGCCGTAAATATCAAAGTGGAAGGCCAAAATGCTGAAGTATATACACTGAAAGCAGAGATTGGCAAAGCTCCGCAGAAGATACGTGTAGAGACAAGATATGAATGGACTACTGAGCGTCAGGCTATTAATGATAAATATCCAGGTTTTGCAGATTGGGTGGCTGATCCTACGGCTAATTGGTATTAATAGAATATATAGTATTTTTATTTAAGGCAGATGATATAATGAAAGGTTATATCACCTGCCTTTTTATGTTTCGACCGTTATATATTGAAATTTACTATCTTTGTGGCGTAGCAAGCAGTTGGTACATCATTTTTTCTGAGAAAGTGAATGGTTTATTTATTTCGAACTTATGAATCTTTATACGCCTGTAGAAGTAGTTTCCAGTATGCCCCTTCTTTCGCAAGAGAATAATCTGTTGCTGATGGGTTCTTGTTTTGCGTCCGAGATGGGGCAAAGGCTGGTGGATGCCAAGTTCCGTTGTGACGTCAATCCTTATGGTGTGCTTTATAATCCGTTTTCCATTTCTGCGGCATTGCGTGAAATCATTGCGGGCAGATGCTACAATGAAAACGATATTTTCCTCTTTCATGAACTTTGGCATAGTGCCATGCATCATGGTAGTTTTTCCTCAGTCTCTGCAGAGGAAACATTGGCAGGCATTAACGGGCGTTTGAAAAGCGCCCATGAAAGGCTGGACCGGTTGGATTGTCTGTTGCTGACTTTCGGCTCTGCCTGGGTTTATGAAAATGAAAAGACGGGAACTGTAGTTGCCAACTGTCATAAGCAACCTGAGTCCTGCTTTACCCGCCGTATGCTTTCTGTCAGTGAAATAGTATCTGACTACACCTCTTTGCTTTCCGGCTTGCTGGCGCGGATTCCCCGGTTGAAAGTATTGTTCACCGTCAGCCCCATCCGCCACGTGCGTGACGGAATGCATGCCAACCAGCTCAGTAAAGCTACCTTGCTGCTTGCCGTGAACCAGTTGCAAGCCACTTTCCCGGAACATGTTTTCTATTTTCCGGCTTATGAGTTGCTGCTCGACGAGCTTCGTGACTATCGATTCTATGCAGAAGACATGGTGCATCCTTCCGAAACGGCCATTCGCTATGTCTGGGAACGGTTTACCCAGTCGTGCATCTCTGCCGATGCGTTACGGATTATGGAAGAAAGTGAAAATATCCGTAAGATGTTGTTGCATAAGCCATTTTATCCCGCTTCAGAAGAGTATAAGCGTTTTTTAGGACAAATTGTGTTAAAAATAGACCAACTTAACGGAAAATACCCGTACTTAGATTTCCAAAAAGAGAGAGAAATATGTCGTATTCGATTGAAAGCATAACCGAAAGTATTGGCGCACGGCGTATGGGAAACGCGCCGGCTACCATAGACTGGCTGCTCACTGACAGCCGTTCCCTGAATTTTCCTGAGGAAACATTATTCTTTGCCTTGACCACCAAGAGGAATGACGGTGCGCGCTATATTGCAGATTTATATGCCCGTGGAGTACGTAATTTTGTGCTTAGCGAAGAAAGCTTTAGATTAATGGACAATGGACAATTGACAATTGACAATGCTATGCAGCGTGATGATGCGCAGTCAATTGTCAATTATCTCATTGTTCCCAACCCGCTGAAAGCCTTGCAAAAACTGGCGGAACAGCATCGGAACCGGTTCCAGATACCGGTCATCGGTATTACGGGAAGCAACGGTAAGACTGTTGTGAAGGAATGGCTGCACCAGTTGCTCAGTCCGGAACGTGCCATTATCCGTTCTCCCCGCAGTTATAACTCCCAGATTGGAGTGCCTTTGTCTGTGTGGCAGATGAACGAACAGTCCGAACTTGCTATTTTTGAAGCCGGTATTTCCGAGCCGGGGGAAATGCGTGCTTTGCAGAACATCATCAAGCCTACCATAGGTATCCTGACCAATATAGGAGGGGCTCACCAGGAAAATTTCTTCTCGTTGCAGGAGAAATGCATGGAGAAGCTGACGCTTTTCAAGAATTGTGATGTAGTGATTTATAATGGTGACGATGAGTTCGTCAGCAACTGTGTGGCGAAGTCCATGCTGTCTGCACGTGAGATTGCGTGGAGCCGGAAAGATATGGAACGTCCTCTATATATAAGTAAGGTGGAGAAACGGGATGACTGTACTGTCATTTCCTATCGCTATCTGGATATGGATAATACGTTTACTCTACCGTTCATAGATGATGCTTCCATCGAGAATTCGCTGAACTGCCTGGCCGCATGCCTCTATCTGATGCTTCCTGCCGAACAGATTACAGAACGTATGGCAAGGCTAGAACCCATCGCCATGCGGCTGGAAGTCAAGGAGGGAAAAAACAACTGTCTGTTGATTAACGACAGTTATAATTCTGACCTTGGCTCATTGGATATTGCACTCGATTTTCTTTACCGCCGTTCGCAAAGTAAGGGATTGAGGCGGACTTTGGTTCTTTCGGATATATTGGAGACCGGTCAGAACACGCCGACACTTTACCGACAAGTGGCACAGCTGGTAAACAGCCGTGGCATTGAACGCATCATAGGTGTAGGAAATGAAATATCTTCCTGCGCTGCACGCTTTAATATAGAGAAGACCTTTTATCCGGATACAGCGGCCTTGATACGTGCCATTCAGCGTGGGGAACTTCGCCTTGGAAACGAAATAATTCTGATTAAGGGTGCACGTAAGTTCGGTTTTGACTCCTTGACGGAAGTATTGGAGAAGAAGGTGCACGAAACCATTCTGGAGGTTAATCTTGGAGCGATGATTGCCAATCTGAACTATTATCGTGGCAAGCTGAAGCCGGAAACAAAGATGGTCTGCATGGTGAAAGCCTCCGCTTACGGTGCAGGTTCTTACGAGATAGCCAAGACTTTGCAGGAACATCATGTCGATTATCTTGCCGTGGCGGTTGCCGACGAAGGCTCCGAACTCCGCAAAGCGGGCATCACTGCGAATATCATTATCATGAATCCTGAGATGACTGCTTTCAAGACCATGTTCGATTACAAGCTGGAGCCCGAAGTATATAGCTTCCATCTGCTGGACGCTTTGATTAAAGAAGCGGAAAAGGAAGGTATCACAAACTTCCCCATCCACATAAAGCTGGATACCGGTATGCACCGCCTGGGGTTTGCTCCGGAGGATATGCCCCGGCTGATAGAACGGCTGAAGGGACAGAATGCCGTGATTGCCCGTTCCGTCTTCTCGCATTTGGTAGGGAGCGATTCGCAACAATTCGACAGTTTTACACGCCGGCAGATAGAAATGTTCGAGAAAGCGTCCATGGAATTGCAGGAGGCTTTTCCGCATAAGATACTTCGCCATATCTGCAATTCCGCAGGTATCGAGCGTTTCCCGGGGGCGCAATTCGATATGGTGCGCCTGGGTATCGGCCTCTATGGTGTCAATCCCATAGACAATTCCATTATGAATAATGTGAGCACGTTGAAGACTACCATCCTCCAGATACGTGATGTTCCCGAAGAGGATACGGTGGGGTATAGCCGGAAAGGGCATCTCACCCGTCCGTCGCGTATAGCGGCTCTTCCCATCGGTTACGCCGACGGCCTGAACCGCCATCTTGGAAATGGACATGCTTATTGTCTTGTAAACGGCCAACGGGCAGCCTATGTAGGGAATATCTGCATGGATGTCTGTATGATTGACGTGACGGACATTGATTGCAAGGAGGGTGACAGTGTGGAAATTTTTGGTGACCATCTGCCTATAACCGTTCTTTCCGATGTACTCGAAACTATTCCTTATGAGGTGTTGACAAGCGTTTCTACGCGGGTAAAACGTATTTATTATCAAGACTGAAGATAGGGGGCAGGGATTAGGGATTAGGGATTGCGATAAAATTAATCCTTAATCCTTAATCCCTAATCCTTAATTTTCCTATCTTTGCACTATAATTAATCAGATATAACTATGACAAACTTACTTTTATTAGGCTTTCTGCCCAGCGGTTCCGAATGGATAATTATTGCATTGGTCATCTTACTGTTGTTTGGTGGTAAGAAAATTCCCGAACTGATGCGTGGTTTGGGCAAAGGGGTGAAGAGCTTCAAGGATGGTGTGAATGAAGCCAAAGAAGAGATAAACAAGGCTCAGGAAGATTTGGATAAACCGGCTGAAAAGAAATAAAAGGAACAAGGGTATTTACTATTTGACGATTTACTATTTACTATTTGATACTCTGAGAAGTTCAGGAGTATGGGTAGGCTTGTTGCCTTTTCCACAGCGCAGCCCAAATAGTAAATAGTAAATTGTCAAATAGTAAATCCCCACAGCGCAGCCCAAATAGTAAATTGTCAAATAGTAAATCCCTTTATGTCAGAAAAAGAACTAACCTTTTGGGACCACTTGGACGAGTTGCGCCGAGTGTTGTTTCGTGTACTCGGTGTGTGGTTTGTATTGGCTATCGGTTATTTTATTGCCATGCCTTATCTGTTTGACAATGTGATATTGGCTCCTTGCCATAACGACTTCATTTTCTATGACTTGCTGCGCTGGATAGGGCAGAGACTGGACTTGCAGGATGAATTCTTTACCCAGGAGTTTCATGTGAAGCTCGTCAATATCAATCTTGCTGCACCGTTCTTTGTCCACATGTCTACCGCTTTCTGGATGTCGGTGGTAACGGCTGCTCCTTATATTTTCTATGAAATCTGGCGCTTTGTAAGCCCTGCACTCTATCCAAACGAGCGTAAAGGGGTGAGGAAAGCGCTGGGTATAGGTACGGTGATGTTTTTCATCGGTGTGTTGCTGGGGTATTTTATGGTCTATCCGCTGACATTGCGTTTCCTTTCCACTTATCAATTGAGCGCAGCCATCGAGAATCAAATTTCCCTGAACTCGTACATCGACAATTTCATGATGCTGGTGCTTTGCATGGGACTGGCATTCGAACTGCCGCTGGTGACATGGCTGCTTTCCCTGCTGGGACTGGTGCACAAGACCTTTTTGCGGAAATACCGCCGTCATGCTGTTGTCATCATTGTTATTGCCTCGGCCATCATTACTCCGACCGGTGACCCGTTTACCTTGACAGTAGTGGCGGTGCCGCTTTATCTGCTCTATGAGTTGAGTATCCTGATGATAAAGGATAAAAAGACTGATGATGAAGCGGAAGAAGTGGAGACAGAGGAATGATGGATTGTGAAGTAAAGGAATATTTTAGTATATTGCTGGAAGCCTGCCACGTTGAGGAAATCTCCTTGGACGTGGCCTACCGGCAATTGCGCGAGTTGCTGGAGCGTTTGTGCCGTACACAGATGTCCGACGGCAGCTTGCAGATGACAGACCTTTCTGCACGTATCAGTTTCGTGGCTTCGAAGGTCGGACTTTCCACCGTGGAACAGAACCGTCTGCATACCTTCCGGCTGACCTCCAATGCTATTCTGAACCGCCAGGCGGAACCGCAACGTGAACAGTTGTTGCGTGATGCCAAGACACTGGCATTCTTTGTCAAGCGCTTGACGGGGGAGGAGATACCTGCCGAACTTTATCGCCTGCTACCCCGTGCGGATGCCACCTATATAGTGGCACCGCCTGTCAAAGAGCGGATAAAGCGCATGCGCGTCTGTTTTCAGTATGCCGATGATACTTATTTATATGTACTGCCCGTAGACACTGTGGCCGATGAGCCGTTGCGTGTCCGTTATAATGTACCTCAGATTAATGAAGAGTTTGCAGAAACCTGCCGGATTCTGTGGCGGCATGCCCAGGTCAATCTGCTGGATGTTACGGTGGACGAAGTCGGTATACTCACCCCTTCCTTTATTATACTTGAGCCCGATTACTTGATAGACATCAGTTCGCTTGCCGAATGCTTCAAGGATTACGGGCATCATCCTGCCAACTATATTCTGGCACGGCTCCAGTCGCCAGACAATACCCGTCCGTTACTGTTGGGTAATATTGCCAACCTCTTTCTGGACGAATGGATTCATGCCAAGGAGGCACCCGATTATTTGGCATGCATGAAGAAGGCCTTCCGTTCTTATCTCATCGAGCTGGCAGCATGTGCCGACCTGCGCGACCGGGAGAAGGAAGCCGAATTCTTTTCCGATTGCAAGCGCCATTTCGACAATATCCACCGGACAGTGACAGAAACATTCCGTGCATCCGGCTATGAGCTCGATAGGACTGATGCCGTGCTGGAACCTTCTTACATCTGTGAAGCATTGGGTTTGCAAGGGCGTCTGGACTACATGCAGCGGGATATGACCTCGTTCATTGAAATGAAGTCCGGTAAGGCGGACGAGTATTCCATCCGTGGTAAGGTGGAGCCTAAAGAAAACAATAAGGTACAGATGTTGCTCTATCAGGCTGTGTTGGAGTATTCTATGGGAATGGACCATCGACGTGTAAAGGCCTACCTGCTCTATACCCGTTATCCGTTGCTTTATCCGGCACGTCCTTCGTGGGCAATGGTGCGCCGTGTGATGGATGTGCGTAACCGGATTGTAGCCAATGAATATGGCATCCAGTTACGGAATAGCCCACAGTATACGGCAGAGCGCCTGAAAGACATCCATCCGGATACCTTGAATGAGCGCGGTTTGGACAATACCTTGTGGAAACGCTTCCTTTGCCCCTCCATCGATGCCGTAGCGCAACGCATCCGTTCGCTTTCGTCGTTGGAACAAAGCTATTTTTATACGCTCTATAACTTTATAACCAAGGAACTCTATACCTCCAAATCTGGAGATGTGGATTATGAAGGACGTACTGGCGCTGCCGCCCTCTGGCTTTCCACACTGGCTGAGAAATGTGAGGCAGGTGAAATTCTGTACGATTTGGCTATTTGCGAGAATCATGCGGCAGATGCGCATAAACCGTATTTGTCCCTCAGAACGAAGCAAATGGTTGCTTCCCGGCAGGAGCGGGTTCTGCCCAATTTCCGTCAGGGTGATGCGGTGGTTCTTTACGAACGGAATACGGATACCGACAACGTTACCAACAAGATGGTGTTTAAAGGTAATATAGAGCGCATATCCGATAACGAGGTCTGTATCCGTCTTCGTGCCACCCAGCAGAATGCGGGTGTATTGCCTGTTGCTAGCCTCTATGCCATAGAGCACGACTATATGGACACCTCCTTTCGTAGCATGTATCTGGGACTTTCCGCTTTCCTTTCTGCCACCCAAAGACGGCGTGACTTGTTGTTGGGGCAGCGCTCTCCCGAATTCGATACTTCTTTGGATGCCGCTATTGCGACCGCTCCGGATGATTTTTCGCGGATTATTCTGAAAGCGCAGGCTGCCCGCGACTATTTCCTTTTAATCGGTCCGCCGGGTACTGGCAAGACCTCTCGCGCGCTGCGGGGCATGGTAGAAGCCTTTTACCGGGAGGGGAAACAGATTCTACTGCTTTCGTATACCAATCGTGCTGTAGATGAAATCAGTAAGGCGCTGGCTTCCATTGAGCCTGAAATAGACTTTATCCGTTTAGGTAGTGAGTTGTCTTGCGATGACTCATTCCGCCCGTATCTGATTGAGAATGTGTTGGAACCTTGTGCCACTCGGCGGCAGGTGCAGGAGCGCATTGCCCGTTGCCGTGTTTTTGTCGGTACGGTTGCCACGCTTTCTTCCAAGACCGAACTTTTCCGGTTGAAGACTTTTGATGTAGCGATTGTGGATGAGGCTACCCAAATTTTGGAACCACAACTGCTGGGGTTACTCTGTACCCGCAATCCCGCAGGCGCGGATGCCATCGGCAAATTTATTTTGATAGGTGACCATAAGCAGCTACCCGCAGTGGTCTTGCAGTCGTCCGAGCAGTCGGAAGTGTGTGACGAAGCTTTGCAGGCCATCGGATTGTATAATTTGAAAGATTCCCTTTTCGAACGCCTTTATAGGAATCTCTCCAAGGAAAGTGCCAATCGCCAGGCATCAACCTCTCATTCTTCATCTTTTATCCCTCATCCCTCCTACGACATGCTCTGCCGTCAGGGGCGTATGAATATCGAGGTAGCTTTGTTTCCTAACCGGGCTTTTTACGGTGGTCTGTTGGAACCGGTTGGTCTGCCGCACCAGCAGGGAGAGCTGACTCTTGCTCCTGAGCTGTGTGATTGTGAGTTTGCCGGTTTGCTGACTCGTCGTGTCGCTTTTCTGCCTGCCGCAGTCGAACCGCCGGCACAGTCGGCCAAGATGAACCATTCGGAGGCGCGGATTGTGGCACGGTTGGCAGCGGCTATCTATCGGCAGTATGCAGCTGTTTCCGGTTTCAACCCGGCTGTCACTTTAGGTGTCATCACTCCTTATCGCAGTCAGATAGCCTTGATTAAGAAAGAGATTGCCGCTTTGGGTATTGCTCCTTTGGAGGATATATTGGTAGACACCGTGGAACGCTTCCAAGGTAGCGAACGGGATGTCATTATCTACTCTTTCTGTGTGAACCGGGCTTATCAGTTGAAGTTTCTGGCAAATATGACGGAGGAAAACGGTACTCGGATTGACCGGAAATTGAATGTAGCCCTTACTCGTGCCCGCAAGCAGATGTTTATGACAGGAGTGCCGCAACTATTGAAACTTAATCCTATTTATGCCGAGCTCTTGTCTGTAGTTTGCCATTCGTAACCGTCTTATTTAGTAAATCTTAAATATTTTATGCTTCTTTATAGAGTTTATTAATAACGCTGTGTGAGATAAACCATTATCTTTGCATCACGTTTTTTTCATAGAGATTTAGATTTAAGGTTAGAAGAATTGTGGAAGTCGTGAGACTTCCCTTTTTTTCATCTTAAATTGTGTTCCATTTACAGTTTTTTGTTTTTGACTGTAATTGAACGAAGAAAAGCCATTTCGTGAGAAAAGGCTTTTTTTGTGCGGAGTTTGCAAGGCATGTAATGCAGTTTGCAAACTCCGCATGATTCTGAATATCTATAAAAAGACTTCTGATTAGTCCACTATAATCGGTTTGTACTTCGGAACCAGTGCCTTCATGATGCACCAGCCTATCAGGTAGGACACTGCACATACACAGAAGATGATGAAATATCCGGCAGGCTTGCCCTGGAATCCAAGAAATACCATTTGTGTCTTGTCGGCATAGTCGAACAGCAAACCGGAACTCATGTTGATAAGGAATGAGCTGATACCGCCCGCCATACCTCCGATTCCCACAATGGTGGCAATGGTGCTCTTGGGAAACATATCACCTACCACAGAATAGATGTTGGCCGACCAGGACTGATGGGCAGCGCCTGCAATACCTATGATGATAATCGGGAACCAATAGGCTTGTTCGCCAAATACTTCCTTGTTGCCCAATGGCTGTGCAAACAATGCCAATAGCGGGAACAGTGCAAAGATGAACATGGCCTGCATGCGTGCGGCGTAGGGGTTCTTACCGGTTTTGTTGATAATGATGGTGGGCAATTTCCCGCCATAGACGGACAACATCGTGATGGCATAGAGCACAAAGATAAGCATCTGTGCCGTGGGAGTATCTGAGGAGAATCCGTAAACGTCCGAAATGTATGCGGGTGCCCAGAAGAGGAAGAACCACCATACACCGTCAGTCATGAATTTGCCGAAAAATACAGCCCAGGTTTGCGGATATTTGAAACATTGCAGGAAAGAAATGCTCTTTTCATCCTTGGTTGTCGGAGTAGTCGCCTTTTTATCCTCCTCATTGTCTTTGTCTTGTTCTATATATGCCAGCTCAGCTGCGTTTACGTGTGGATTTTCATCAGGTTTCTTGTACATGAATATCCACAGTCCCATCCAGATGAAACCCAATCCGCCGATAACGATAAAAGCCATTTCCCAGCCGTTGCCCACGCCCATGCGTTGGAAGTAGCGGGCCAGGGTAGGGATACACAATGGGGCTATCAGTGCTCCGATGGTAGAGCCGGCATTGAATATGGAAGTGGAGAAGGCACGGTCTTTCTTTGGAAAATATTCGGCAGTCACCTTGATGGCGGCAGGAAAGTTTCCTGCTTCACCGATGCCCAGTATGATACGGGCGGCAATGAAGTAGTAAACGCTGGTGATGGCTATGGTAGAGGCCAATGCACCGGTAGCGCTAATCATGTTGGCGGCATTTTCAATGCCGAGGGTCATTTCTGTGGCAAGTCCGCAGAGGGCGTGCATACAAGCACCGATAGACCATACGGCAATGGCCCATAAATACCCTTTTTTCGTTCCCATCCAGTCGATGAAACGTCCGGCAAACAGATTGCCTAAGGCATAGACGATGGAAAAGATAGCTGTGATGTAGCCGTAGTGTGTATCGGTCCAGTGGAATTCGGGGGAGATGAAATCTTTCCAGGTCAATGAAAGAACCTGACGGTCGAGGTAGTTGACGGTTGTCGCGAAGAATAGCATGGCGCAGATAATCCAACGGTAATTGGTCATCCGCCCTGCGGTGTTTTGAAATGTACTCATGATAATAGATTTATATTTTGATGCAAATGTAGGGGTTTGTGTGTTGTTCGAGGTGTAATATTGAGTAAAAAGGAGGTAGAAAATGACAAAAATAGGCATGGATTATTTAAGTCCATGCCTATCGGACGTTGCAGGGCAACTTTATTTCATATCGATGTATTTGATTTCGTCTTTGTCGCTGTATTTCAGGTTTTCACCGCCCATACCCCAGATGAAAGTATAGTTGCTGGTTCCGGCAGCAGCGTGGATGGACCATTCGGGAGAAGTGATGGCTTGTTCGTTGTGCAGCCATATCAAACGTTCTTCCTGTGGTTCGCCCATCAGGTGACAGATAGCGTTGCCGGGTTTCAGGTTGAAGTAGTAGTAAGCTTCCATGCGGCGAGTGTGCGTGTGGGCAGGCATGGTATTCCATACAGAGCCGGGAGCCAGTTCCGTGAGTCCCATCTGCAACTGGTTGGTACCGCCGTCTTTCACTCTTTCCAGTACATCTTTCACAATCAGCTGGTTTACGATACGGTCGTTGCTGTCTCCCATTTTTCCATAATGGTCGGAGATGCCCAGTGCATATTTCTTGGGGTTGGCTTTCTGAAGCTTGGCATCGGTGGTAATCAGCTGAGTAACATAGGGTTTGTAGGCCGGGGCCGAGTTGATGTAGAACTTGGCGGGATTGGTAGCGTCGTTGCTCTTGAAGGTTACTTCCTTATTTCCGCAGCCTACGTAAAGGGCTTCCTTATACTTCATGGGGTATTCCTTACCGTCTACAGTAACCACTCCGTCACCGCCGGTATTGATGACACCCAGTTCGCGGCGTTCGAGGAAGTAAGTGATTTCCGGACCCAGTTCACGGAACACTTCCAACTTCAATGTCTTGTTCACCGGCATGGCGCCACCGTAAATCAATCGGTCGTAGAGGGTGTAGGTTACGTTGATTTCATCCGGAGCCATCACTTTGTCCATCATGAATCTGCTGCGCAGAAGTTCCGTGTCATAATGCTTCACGTCCTGCGGATGGCAGGCGGTCTGCACTTTGTAATTCACTTGGGCATTGGCTGCCATGGCAGCTGCTCCCATCATAAATGCAAGTACTAACTTTTTCATAATCCGTTACTATTTAATTTTTAACTTTTAATTTTTGATTGATTTCTGGTATTTGATGATAGCACGACGGTTCATAATCATCAGGAACAATGTGCATAATACAAGGATACCGGAGCCTATCCATTTCAACGAGTAGGTCAGGTGGAAAATGACCCAAGCAAAGGGGCTGGATGCAAAATCCAGTGCGCCGCCTTCAAAGCCGGCGGGGATATTCACGGCAGCATCTTGTGTCTTCTCGTATACATCGTGGGCTGCTTGTGTGAAATAGGGGGCGAGGTCTGTTACGAAATAAAGACCGATGGTCAGTACAACGAGTCCGATGATGAACGTCTTTACTACATTTCCTTTCGTGATGGGCAGTACCAGTGGGAAGAGGTAGAACATTCCGGCCAGCGATGCCAGAGGCAGGAACTGGTTACCCGGCAGGATGACAGCCAGCAGTATGGTTACGGGAATCAGCAGCAGGGAAACCACCAGCGTTGCAGGATGGCCGATAACCAATGCGGGGCTCATACCGATGTTCAGGCCGACAGCACCTTTGAACTTCTTGGCAATCAGCTCGCGGGTAGCATCAGAAATAGGCTTCAAGCCTTCGATGAACAAAGCGGTGATACGCGGAATCAGCTCCATTACGGCGCCCATCTTGATACCCAAACCTAATATATAAGGTATCTTGTCTACCAGTTCCTGACCGTTCTTGCAAGACAAAGCACCGATACCGCAACCGACCAGAATACCCAGGAACAGAGGCTCACCCAGCAAACCGAATTTCTTCTTCATGCCTTCCGCATCAATGTTCAATTTGTCAAAACCGGGGATTTTGTCCAATGCTTTATTGATGACTACGGCAAATGGAACGAAACCTGCGCAGAAAGGCTGGGGAATGGAGATACCCTCCATCTTGTCGTAGAATCCCTGGAATTTGTCGGCGGTATAGTCGGCCATAATCAGGGTAATGATGTAGCAGATAATAGCGGCGAAGAAACCCCACCAGATATTGTCGCTGGCAAAATAAACGACTGCGCCGATAAATGCGAAATGCCAGTAGTTCCAAAGGTCGATATTGACCGTACGGGTCGTTTTCGTTAATAACATCAGAAGATTTACTCCCAAACATACCGGAATGATGAATGCACCCACCGATGTGTTATAGGCTACAGCCGCAGCTGCAGGCCATCCCATATCGAATACTTTCAACTGAAGACCGTAAATTTCAACGACTTGGCTCAGAGCAGGACCGAGGCTGCTGGTCAACAGCGCAGTGACAACTGACAGACCTACGAAACCGACACCTACCAGCAGACCACTCTTTAGCGCCTTACTGAATTTGATGCCGATGCATACTCCCAAAATTGTAAAGATTATAGGCATCATCACTGCTGCTCCTAAGCCGATGATATAGCCGAAAACTTGTTCCATTCTCTTGTGATTTAATTAGGTAATTGAGTTTGTTTTTGCAATAGTATGAATTAAAAACCGGGTCAAAAATAAGACCTTTTCTCAATTAATCAAACTCGAAAAGCATAATTATTTAGTAAATGGGACAATTTTGGACGAAATTGGTCGTTATCGTGCACAAAATTGCTCGTTTTCGTACACGAAAACCAAATAATACACTCTCTGCATTGAAAAGTATACATAGGAAAAACAACAATTTTGGGTGGAGTGAACTTTAATCCAGTTTACTGTGTTATTATAAGACATTGAAACAAACCGGACTATAATGATATATTTGATTTTTTTATTGGCAATAGGACTATTGGTCGGATGGAGCTTATGGAAAGCTCCATCCGATATTGATTTATGGGGAAAAGATTTAGAGGATTGATAGTTATATTGGTTATATTCTGAAAATTTAACTATATTAGCGCCAGAAAAGCATAAATATGGCGCTAAATCTGATAAAAAAGGATAAATCCCACTCTGTTGTAAGCATTAAGCTGGATGAGCAAGAGTTTCATAATATTTTTAAGGAATATTATGCGGCGCTTTGTTCTTTCGCGTTCCAATACATGGAGGATGCGGATATGTCAGCAGATATAGTACAAGACGTATTTGCCAAGTTGTGGCAGATAAGAGACGATTTCTTTTATCTTCATCAGGTGAAAGCTTTTCTTTATACGGCCGTACGTAACCATGCCTTGAACGAACTTGAGCATTCGAAGGTAGCTCATGAATACGAGCAAAAGATTATAGCCAAAAAAGCAGATGCTTTTTTTCGTGATGCGATTGTGGAAGAAGAGACTTTCCGGATTCTGTCAGAAGCTATAGAGAAACTTCCTACCCAAATGAGAGCCATCATGCAGTTGGCTTTGGAAGGCAAAAAGAATGCAGAAATAGCAGAGCGTCTCAATGTCTCTCCCGAAACGGTACATACTCTTAAAAAAGTGGCTTATAAAAAGCTTCGTGCATTCCTTACCGATTATTATTATTGCCTTCTGTTATTTATCTAAAAGCACATTTTTTTCTATTTTTTCAAAAAAAAGTCTTTATCGATTCACCATGTTTTCATTTTGGCTTGTATTATCATTAAAGATAGACTAAAACATGCCAAATTATGATAAAAGAGTACTTTCATATAGCTCATCTTATTTCCAAGCACCTATCCGGTGAAGTAACACCGGAAGAAAGCCGTTTTTTGGATAAATGGCGCAAAGAGAGCAAAAGCCATGAGCAGCTTTTCCAAAAGATTTGTAGTGATGAACATTATGCACAGCACGAAATTCGTAAAATGGAGTTTGATTCGCAGGCTGGATGGAAAGGTGTCGAAACACGTATCAAGAGGATGGAGCTCAGAAGGAGACATTTGAAACTGTTACGGTACGTTGCTCTTTTTATTGCACCGGTGCTGATATTGGTTTTTGCATTTCAGGATATTTCTGTACCCCATGTCATGGATGGCAATCAATTATTGGCTGCCCAGCAAATACTGCCGGGTGGAGCCAAAGCTATTCTTACATTGGATAATGGGGAAACGGTTTATCTGGATGAGAATGCCGATGGGCGGCAGTTGCAGTTGGCTGGTAAACAAATACAGATAGATTCGACGACCTTGAACTACAGCGCTGCAGACGGGCAGGTTGTGCTGTCAGCTTTGGCATATAATAAAGTTGAAGTGCCTCGAGGCGGTGAGTATACACTTGTTCTGAATGATGGTACAAAAGTACATCTGAATTCAATGAGCAGTCTACGTTTTCCGCTTGCTTTCGAAGCAGGGAAGCGGGAAGTGGAATTGGCGGGAGAAGCTTATTTTGAAGTAAATAAGACCGGTCATCCCTTCATTGTATCGACTCAAGGTATGCAGATTGAGGTGTTGGGAACAACTTTCAATATTTCGGCCTATCCGGGTGAAGAATATCAGGCGACTCTTGTCAGTGGTTCTGTTAAGGTGGACACCGGGGAGGGACAGAGTCTTGTCTTAAAACCTTCACAGCAGGCATCATTAATTCCCGGGAGCGGGAATATACAAGTGCGTACAGTAGATACTGCCTTCTATACATCATGGGTGAAGGGAAAAATCAATTTTAAAGATCAACGGCTGGAAGATATTATGAGAATCCTTTCAAGGTGGTATAATATTGAAGTGGACTATTCAGACGAAGCGTTAAAGAACCTGCGTTTCGGTTGCTATGTGAACCGTTATGAGGAAATAGCTCCTTTCCTTGAGCTACTGGAAGCGACGGAAAACATACATGTCAAAATCAACGGTAAAACTATTATATTCTATAAATAACCATTTAATAATTTAATTATGACTAAGGAACAGAGCTACACCAGGTTTTGGGAAGGTAGTAAACGTATGTGGATTACATTCCTGTTTTTCAGTTTTATTATGATTGGCTTTGTGCAGGCTGCCAATACGGCGTTTGCCCAGACAACAGTTACTGTAAATGTGCAGGACGCCACTTTAAGTGACGTGTTATGGGAAATTCAACGCCAGACGGATTTTACTTTCATTTATAGTACAAATGACGTAAAGAATGTCAAGGTACGTAATTTGAGGGTCACGAATGGAAAAATCGCAGCAGTGCTGGATGAATGTCTTAAGAATAGCGGATTGGCTTATGTCGTAAAAGACGGGGCCATTGCTATCCGTCCAGCCAATGAAGTGAATGCTGTGAAGGCAGTAGAACAAGCTAATGTTATTTCCGGAACAGTGGTGGATGAGACCGGTGAGCCCGTCATTGGAGCCAATGTTTTGGTCAAAGGTACTACAAACGGTCAGATTACCGATTTGAATGGAGGTTTCTCTATCAAGGTGGAGCATGCATCGGCTACCTTGCTTGTCTCTTATGTCGGCTATGTTCGTCAGGAAGTGAAAGCTACTTCGGGTAAGATATTGAAGATTGTATTGGTGCCGGATGCAAATATGATGGAAGAGGTGGTTGTAACTGGTTACGGTACATTCAAGAAATCTGCTTATGCGGGTTCGGCTGCCAGTGTGAAGAATGAAAAGATTGCCGATGTGCCTTCCGTTTCTTTCCAGGATTTGTTGCAGGGAAATGCTACGGGTGTACAGTTTACTTCTGCTTCCGGCCAGCCGGGTTCTTCAGCTTCTTTGAGTATTCGTGGTATGGGCTCTTTCAATGCCTCCAACTCTCCGCTGTATGTTATTGATGGAGTGCCCGTTACTTCCGGTTCGATAAACTCCATCAGTTCGGATGGTGGTCTGGATGCCATGTCAACCGTCAACACTTCGGATATTGAGAATATTACGATTATCAAGGATGCCGCTGCTGCATCACTCTACGGTTCGCGCGCTGCGAATGGTGTGGTTCTGATTACGACGAAGAAAGGTAAAACCGGTAAGGCTTCTATCAGTTTGAAAGCCGATTGGGGATTCAGTGACTTTGCTATGGATTATCGTCCTACTTTGAGCGGAGCAGAACGTCGCGAATACATATACAATGGTATGGTGCTTGGACAACAGCGCAGCGGCAAATCGGATGCGGATGCCATAGCTTATGCTGATAAGAATATCGACAAATATGCTCCGGTTCCCTGGTGCGGCTATACGGATTGGGGAGATTATCTGTTCAAGAAAGGAAGCCATTCCAGTTATGAGGCTTCCATATCCGGAGGAACTGACAAATTCAAATACTATTCTTCATTGTCCTATCTCAACCAAGAAGGTATTGTAAAAACATCGGGGCTGGAAAGAATTACCGGACGTTTGAATGTTGATTTTCAGGCTACGGATAAATTGAAATTCGGTGCCAACATCATGTTTACCAATCTGAATCAGGATGTATATAGTGAAGGAACCGGTTATACTGCTCCTTTCTACTCCAGCGTAAGCAAATTGACGCCTTCAGATCCGGTTTACAATGAAGATGGAAGCTATAACCAGGACTTGATTTCGTTGTCAAGAAGAAATCCCGTTCTTGCCCAGGAGTACAATTACCAGCGTGAGTATGTTACCCGTATGTTCAATACGATTAATGCCGAATATGAATTTATCAAGGACTTGAAGTTAAAGTCTATTTTGAGCTATGACTATAACATCAGTAAGGGTAAAGAATGGAAAGACTCCCGTACCTCCGACGGTGAGAAGAATAATGGTGGAGCCGAAAAGGCATATAGTGAATATAACAAGTTGGTGTGGTCAAACCAGTTGACTTACAAGACTACTATCCAAAAGGACCACAATTTGGATGCCCTTGTCGGATATGAAATCGATTCCAAGTACAATGATTTCTTGTCGGGATATGCTACTAACTTCCTGACTCCGATAAAGAATGACATTGCCAACGGGCAGACTTTAGAGAGCATAGATGGTTCTTCCAAGAGGTCAAGAATGGTTTCTTACATCACCCGTCTCAACTATGACTACAAGAACAAGTATTATCTGGGTGGGAGCTATCGTATGGATGGCAGTTCACGCTTGCACAGAGATAATCGCTGGGGAAGTTTCTGGTCTGTTTCAGGAGCATGGCGTATTATCGAAGAGGATTTCATGAAACCCACGTCCAAATGGCTGACCGATTTGAAACTCCGTGCATCCTACGGTGTGAATGGTACGTTGCCCTCCGACTTATACGGCTATATGGGCTTGACGAGCCTTAGTGGCGGCTATATGGAGAATCCCGCATTGATTCAGTCGCAGATTGAAAATAGGGATTTGGAATGGGAAACGAATTACAACTTGAATATCGGTCTGGACTTCGGCTTCTTCAGCCGTTTGAACTTCACTTTGGAGTACTATACCCGTACCACTAAGAACCTTTTGATGGACTGTCCCGTATCTATGACTACCGGTTTCAGTTCCTATCTGATGAATATCGGTGAGGTGAAGAACCAGGGTGTGGAATTGGAAATCAATTCCAAGAACATTGTGTCCAAAGACTTTGACTGGTCTACCTCTTTCACCCTTTCGCACAACAAGAATAAGATTGTGAAACTGGACGGCGAACAGACCCAGATTATCAGCGGCTCGCAGATTCACATGATTGGCAAGTCCTACCGTACATTCTACATGATAGAATTTGCCGGAATCAACCCCGAGACCGGTGCACCTCAGTTCTATACCAACGACGTGGACGAGAATGGAAACTATATCAAGGAAATCACAGAGAATAACAAGGATGCCAAAGCCATTCCTCTGAAGAAACATGCCGAGCCCAATGTGACCGGTGGTCTCTCTAATACTTTGCGTTACAAGTGGTTCGATTTGAGCTTCATGTTCTCTTATCAGTTCGGTGCTTATGGATATGATAACTGGGCACAGAAAACAGAACATGGCGGCAAGGACTTTACTCTTAATATTCCGGCCTATTATCGTGACAATTGGAAGCAACCGGGAGATATCAGTAAATATGAAGTGTTTATAGAGAAGCCGGCGGTAGCCATGAATGGCGTTACCACTACCCGCCGCTTGCACAGCACGGACTTTATCCGTCTGAAAACGTTGACTTTCGGTGTGACCGTTCCTAAAACATGGACCCGGAAAATCGGCGTAAACAGCCTGCGCCTTTACGCATCTGCCAACAACTTGTGGACTTGGGCCGCTTACGATTTCTATGATCCGGAATCAGTCAGTGCTGGTACAGCCGGCTGGGGAACACCTCCTTTGAAAACAGTAACTTTCGGTCTTAATTTGAATTTCTAACCTCATAATAAAGAAACACAATGAAAGCATTAAAATATATGATGATGGGGATGTTGGTCAGCCTGACCGCCTCCTGTGGCAATGACTGGCTTGATGTTGAATCCAGTACAAAGATTCCGACTGAAACCGCCATACAGAATCTGGATGATGTGGAATATAGCTTGAACGGTATCTACGACGTGATGCGCAGTACCAACTATTACTCGGGCCGTATGATTTATTACGGAGACGTGACGGGTGACGATACGCAGTCCATAAAGACCGGAAAGCGTACCACCAGCTACTATATGCTGGACTATACAAAGGATTCCGGTCCGTCTTCCCACTGGTCTTATGCCTATAAGATTATCCAGAATTGTAATATCATTTTGTCTCAAATAGACGGATTGGATGTCAGTGAGGATGATACGGAATACTTCAACGACCTGAAAGGCCAGACCTTGGCTCTCCGTGGATTTGCCTTGTTCGACCTGACCCGTTTCTTCGGCTATCCGTATGCCAAGGATGGAGGAGCTTCTTTGGGAGTGCCTATTGTGACCGAAGTATCCAATACGGAAAACAAGCCGTCGCGCAATACCGTTGCCCAGTGTTATGAGGCAATCATCAAGGATTTGAAGGAAGGTGCTGACCTGCTGGATGAAGAATTCAACAAGGGTAAGATTAATAAGTGGGCGGCAATGCTGTTGCTGAGTAGAGCCTATTTGTATATGGAAGATAATCAGAATGCCTTGATTACGGCTGAAGCTGCCATTGCGGGAGCGGAAAAGAATAAGTACCGTTTGTGGACCAATGATGAGTATGGCACGATATGGGGAACTGATTTTGCCTCTTCCGATCCGGGAGAAGTCTTGTTTGAGTTGGTGAATCTGACAGTGGACGGCGTTGGCAAAGAAAGTGTGGCTTACCTTTGTTGGCAGGCGGGTTATGATGATTATTGCCTGACCAGTTCTTTCTATGAACTGATGCAGGAAGATCCGGATGATGTCAGGAATCAGGCATATACGGTTGTTCCTAAGACAAAGAGAGCTTACATAGCCAAGTATCAGCCGCAAAGCGGCAAGGCTGTGGAAGATTCCAATATTCCAGTACTTCGTCTGTCCGAACTTTATCTGATTGCTGCCGAAGCGGCTGTAAAGCTCAATAACAATGACAAGGCTGTAAAGTATCTGGATGCTATTGTCAGCCGTGCCAATCCGGAAAAGACCGTGCAGGGTAAGACGGTGACGTTGGATGATGTTCTGTTGGAACGCCGTAAAGAGTTGTTCGGTGAAGGACACCGTTTCTTCGACGCCCTTCGTAATCATCAGACTATCGTGCGCAAGGAGTCGACCAAGGAATTCCCGGAAATAGCCGAGACTTCACATCTGAAGATGGTGGATGAGAGCGTATCTTTTGATTGGAACTATTATCGTGTAGTATTGCCCATTCCTAAGGCAGAGATGAATTCCAATCCGAATATGCAGCAGAATCCGACTTATGGTGATTAATTCCAAAAAAGCGAGAATATGAAGTATCAGACTACTATTGTAAAGTCTTTTTTTACTGTATTTATTCTAATCTTCATCAGTTCCGGCCTAAGTGCCGGAACTCTTGGTTTAGACGGTAAGAAGAAGGATAAGGAGAAGAAGGAGGAATTGTCGGCAGACGGACCTTATGTGATTTATGAACCGGACGGAAAGGTGCGCGTCATAAGCGTTACAGCCCAAGGGCAGATAGAAGATACGACTTATACAGTACTTCCTCAGGATTTCACTCTTCATGTCACGGACCACAAAGGGCGTTATCCGTTTGATGTGAAGCTGCATCCGGTCAAACGTCCGGAATGGCAATACAGACAACCGGATAAAGTGTTTGTGATGTCTGACCCCCATGGCAAGCTGAATTGCGTGATGAGCTTGCTGCGGGGCAACAATGTCATTGATAAAGACTACCATTGGAGTTTTGGAACCAACCATCTGGTGGTTATCGGTGATATATTTGACCGTGGCAAAGATGTGCCGCAGATATTTTGGCTGTTCTATAAATTGGAGAAGGAGGCGGCGGATGCAGGTGGTCATGTCTCGTTTCTGTTGGGTAACCATGAACCGCTTGTGACGGCAAATGATTTGCGTTATACCAAAGAAAAGTACAAGACATTGGCCCGAAAACTGGGTATGGATTATCCGGCATTGTTCGGTCCGGACACAGAACTTGGCAAATGGCTTGGTACCCGTAATACGATGCAGACCATCGGACCTAATCTGTATGTGCATGCAGGTTTGGGAAAGGAGTTTTATGACAGTGACTTGAATATTCCCACAGTGAATGAGGAAATGAGCCGTGCATTGTTCATGAGCAAGAAGGAACGTAAGGCTCTATCGCCTCTCACGGCTTTCCTATATGGTAATAGCGGCCCTATCTGGTATCGTGGATTGGTACGGACGGATGCAAAATACCATCCATTGGCACAAGACTCCCTGCAACTGATGTTGAAACGTTATGACGTCGAACATATCATTGTGGGGCATACTATCTTTAAGGATATTTCCACTTTCTATGATGGACGGGTGATTGGAGTGAATGTGGATAACGAGGAAAACCGAAAGAAGAAACGTGGGCGCGCTTTACTGATTGACGGGAATACCTATCTTGTGGTGGGAGATAAAGGAACGATGCGGAAATTGTTCTGAGGCTGTTCTCTTTCTGATTATTTTTTAGGCGTGGAAATACGTGGATTTCACGGAGAGACAAAGAAAAACTCCGCGTTTTTCGCGTAATCCGCGCCTAAAAAATATCATAATGTAAATATGCGCTCTCGGATAGCTGGGGGAGGGAGTGCCCTCTCAAAGATCGGCGATAACGGCAATGTCCGTAGCATTGTCTACGATATGTGCCGGATGAAACTCTTCCAGTTCTGTGCGGGGACGGAATCCCCAGGTGACTCCGCAGGCAGTGACTCCGGCATTGGCGGCCGTCTGCATATCCACTCCGGAGTCTCCCACATATAGCACGTCTTCACGGGATATCCGGGTGATGTCCAGAATGTCATGCACCACTGTTGGGTCGGGCTTCACGTTGACCCCTTCCCGTTGTCCGAAGACGGCGGTAAAACGTATGTTGGGGAAATAATGTGAAATCAGTTTCACGGTAGCCGATTGATATTTGTTGGAAGCCACTGCCAATATCATCCCTTTCTCCTGCAACTGTTCCAGTAGTTCGGGGATGCCGGGGTAAGGGCGGCTTTTATCAGCATTGTGCACGTCATAATAAGGCACAAACTCCTTGCGGACGCGCAGGACGTTTTCTTCGCTCTTTTCCCCTTCCGGGAGGGCGCGCTCGAACAGTTTGTTGATTCCGTTGCCAACCATGAAGTTATAGGCCGATTCCGGGTGAGTGGGATAGCCAAGCGCTTGCAGGGCATGGTTTGTACTTTGTGCCAAATCGGCTATTGTATTCAGTAAAGTTCCGTCCAGGTCAAATATAATCAACTTCTTCATTGCCTTCTCTATTTTTTAGTTTGCTGCAAATATAGGGCTTTTTGCGCTCATGTTCAAATGCTGTCTCGGGTTTCATCAGGTATTTGCAGAATAGGAAGCCCTGGGCTGATAATCAGTGCGTTATTACTGCATTCCTGCTGCATGCGTTTTGCAGTAGTACTGCAGATGGAGTGCAGCGTTACTGCAAATATGTTTGCAGTGATACTGCAACTGTATTGCAGTGGCACTGCACAAGCGTTGCAGTAGTTTTGCAGTGGGTGATCGGTGTATTTTTTGCCGTTCTTCCCTTTTCTTTGCACACTTTCGGGCTTTTTATGCAAAAACTTCCTATCTTTGCAGCCGAATTTTACTAAAAATAGGTATGAGTTACAATTTGTTGAAAGGAAAAAGAGGCATTATTTTCGGTGCTCTGAATGAGCAGTCCATTGCCTGGAAAGTAGCAGAAAAAGCAGTAAAAGAAGGTGCAACCATCACTTTATCGAATACACCGGTTGCTGTCCGTATGGGCGAAGTGTCCGCTCTTTCGGAGAAACTGAACTGCGAGGTGATTCCCGCAGATGCTACAAGTGTAGAAGATTTGGAAAATGTATTCAAACGCTCTATGGAAGTATTGGGTGGCCCGGTTGACTTCGTGCTGCACTCCATTGGTATGTCTCCCAATGTGCGTAAGAAACGTACATATGATGATTTGGATTACGATATGTTGGAAAAGACGCTGGACATCTCCGCTGTCTCTTTCCACAAGATGATACAAGCTGCCAAGAAACTCAACGCCATTGCCGACTACGGTTCAATTCTGGCTTTGAGTTATGTGGCTGCGCAACGTACGTTCTACGGTTACAACGATATGGCAGATGCCAAGGCACTGCTGGAATCCATTGCCCGCAGCTTCGGTTACATCTACGGACGTGAACACCATGTACGTGTCAACACCATTTCCCAGTCTCCCACGATGACCACTGCCGGTTCCGGTGTGAAGGGTATGGACAAACTGTTCGACTTCGCCAACCGCATGTCTCCTCTGGGTAATGCTTCTGCCGATGAGTGTGCGGACTACTGTATCGTGATGTTTTCCGACCTCACCCGCAAGGTCACTATGCAGAACTTGTTCCACGATGGAGGTTTCTCCAGCGTAGGTATGAGCCTTCGCGCCATGGCTACTTACGAGAAGGGACTGGATGAGTATAAGGACGAAAACGGAAATATCATTTACGGCTAATGGAACTCGCACTTTATCTTTTGCCAGTCACGCTGGGCGATACGCCTATTGAAACGGTGTTGCCTCCTTATAATAAGGAGATAATACTGGGAATCCGCTATTTCATCGTGGAGGATGTGCGCTCGGCACGCCGTTTTTTGAAAAAGGTGGACAAGGGAATAGATATTGATGCGCTGACATTCTATACGTTGAACAAGCATACGTCGCCCGAAGACATCTCCGGCTATCTGAAGCCGCTGGTGGAGGGGCATCCGATGGGCGTGATCTCCGAAGCCGGTTGTCCGGCTGTGGCCGACCCGGGAGCGGACGTAGTGGCTATTGCACAACGGAAAAACTTGAGAGTGGTCCCCTTGGTGGGGCCCTCTTCCATTATCCTCTCCGTCATGGGTTCCGGCTTCAACGGTCAGAGCTTTGCCTTCCATGGTTATCTTCCCATTGAACCGGCAGAGCGTGCCAAAAAGCTGAAAATGCTGGAACAACGCGTCTATAATGAACATCAGACTCAGCTTTTCATTGAAACGCCTTATCGCAATAATAAGATGATAGAGGATATTCTTCATAACTGCCGTCCGCAGACCAAGCTCTGCATTGCGGCGAACATTACTTGTGAAGGGGAGTATATCAAAACCAAGACCGTGAGGGAGTGGCAGGGCAAGACTCCCGACCTTTCTAAGATTCCTTGTATTTTTCTCTTGTATAAATAATAGCTTCCAGGTGCTCGAATTCATATTCCAGGCAACTGCTGAAGAAGTTCCGTCCCAGGTTGTGTTCCATTTGCTGGAATGTCCATAGCTTTCCCCCCTTGAAATTCTTATTGCATAGGATGGAGTCATCGTCCAGGTCTAGTGTGAAGAGATAGACCAGGCGGTTGGTGGCTTCATTCTCAAAATGATACATGAAGTTGAAGTGCAAATGGTCTAATGGGGCGGTGGGAAGCGTTTGTCGTAAAATTCTGTGTGCGCCTTGTTCCAATGTTTCTCCATATATCAGGTAACCCTCCATCAGCAAGTCGATTTTATCTTTCTCGAAAACGTTGCATTTGGGGCGGGGGAGGAGAAACAGCATGCCGTGTGAGGCAACGGCAATCCGGATGACCGGATTGATATAGTCGTTTTTCCGGTTGATGGCTTCTGAGGCGATGGCTTTCCCCATGACATCTCCTTTGGTATTGACTATCGGTACGAAAACCGTGTGGTTCATCACTATATTGAAATAGAAAATGCCGAACTGATTGAACAGAATGCCTGATATAAAGACGAGGGGAGGCGCCACATAAAACAGAATGTGGCGGGTAGTGTCTCCCAAAGGGTAACTGACCAGAACCGCCAAGAAGATAATCAGAAAATGCAGCAGGCTTATGATAAGGATTACGCGTGAGGATACGATGGCGGCTTCTGCCCCTTGTGCAAAAAGCTGCTTGCAGCATTTCTGTGTCTGAGACATGTGGTAGTCCAGAAATTTTCTCCTATTGAGGTAGATGACGAATGGGGGAATGATGGCACTGATTTCCAGCGTGAACGGAAGCATGAAACGGGGACAGTAGTTTACGAGGAATAGGGTTGTTACCGATAACAGCAGTAATATTCCGGTAGTACAGTAAAGTATGATTTGCGGAACATGCGTTCCTCTATGCCTCACCGAATAGATGCTAAACAAGAGTCCTACACCTGCACCGATGTAGATGGACATGTCCTGCGTTATAAACTCGCATAATATGATGGATATTATAACGGGGATGAATCCCAGCGACATATTGAATCTTGATGATAAAATTCTTTGATGGCTCATTATCCGTATTATGATTTTGTCGTTTACATCATAACAACTGGGAAATTTAAATGTTTCCTATTTTACTTCTTTTTTGTATAAAATGGATCTGTTTTTCCGCATGATAAGAGGAGCGTACCAATGGAGCGCTTTCCACTTGCTGAAACCCTTTTTTCAATCCTTTCTCTCTGTAGAGTGCAAATTGTTCGGGAGTAATATATGCTGCTACCGGATAATGCTTGTGTGTGGGTTGAAGGTATTGGCCTATAGTCAGTATGTGGCAGTCCACCCGGCGGAGGTCGTCCATCAGTTCTTCCACTTCTTCCGGAGTCTCGCCCAATCCCACCATAATGCCGGACTTGGTGGTAGTATTGCTTTCTGCAATTTGCCGCAACACTTCCAGGCTTGTTTCATACTTGGCGGCACTGCGTACGAGGGGGCTGATGCGACGGACAGTCTCCATGTTGTGCGAAATGATTTCCGGTTGTGCATCGATGACTTGTGCCACGAGTTCCTTTCTTCCCTGGAAGTCGGGAATCAGCACTTCGACGGTGGTGTCAGGGTTGAGCCGCTTGATTTCCCGGATGGTACGTACCCAGTGTGACGCGCCTAAGTCGGGCAGGTCGTCACGGTCTACGGAGGTGACGACTGCATGGGAGAGTTTCATCAAGGCAATGGACTCTGCCACATGTGTAGGCTCATCGGCATCCAGTGGCAAGGGCTTCCCGCTTGCCGTGTTGCAGAACTTACAGCACCGGGTGCAGATATTTCCCCCAATCATGAAGGTTGCGGTGCCTTTCCCCCAACATTCCCCCATATTGGGGCAACGGCCGCTGCTACAGATGGTATGTAGGCAATGCGATTCGACAATGCGTTTGGTCTCGGTATAGCGCTCGTTGGCACCGATGCTTATTTTGAGCCACTCAGGCTTACGTACTCTTTCGGGCATTATTTCAATTCTTTGTTGAAGAAGTTGGTCAACCGCGTGTATAGGTGTAACCGGGTATTTCCTCCGTAGATACTGTGGTTGCGGTTGGTGTAAACCTGCATATCGAACTGTTTGCCGAGTTGTACCAGTTGTTCGGCATATTCGGCACAGTTCTGGAAGTGTACATTGTCGTCTGCCATGCCGTGTACCAGCAGCAGGTTGCCGTGAAGCTTGTCGGCACGGGTAAAGGTGGAACTGGCCTTATAGCCTTCGGCGTTTTCTTTCGGTGTGCGCATAAAGCGTTCGCCATAAACGGTGTCGTAGTAGTTCCAGTCGGTAACGGCAGCTACGGCTACTCCGGCCTTGAATACCGGTGTTCCTTCACTCATACTCATAATGGTCATGTATCCACCGTAACTCCATCCCCAGATTCCGATGCGGTTTTTGTCCACATAAGGCTGGTTGCCCATGTAGAGGGCGGTTTCCACCTGGTCTTTGGCTTCCTTGATACCCAGGTTCAGATAGGTGCATTTGGCGAATTCGGCACCCCGTCCTCCGGTGCCACGCCCGTCTACGCAAACCACGATATAGCCTTGTGATGCCATGTAGGTTTCCCAGCTTACACTGAACTTGTCAAGCACTTGCTGTGAACCGGGGCCGCTGTACTGGTACATCAGTACCGGGTATTTCTTGCCGGCAGAGAAGTCGGCAGGTTTCATCATCCAGCCATTCAATGTGGTTCCGTCGGAAGTCTGGAAAGTGAAGAATTCCTTCCGTGGCATGTCATAGCCGCTGATTTCCTGCTTCAATGCCGCATTGTCCATCAGGGTGGCAAGAGTCTTGCCGGTATTGTCGTTCAGCGTAATGACGGTCGGAGTGTCCAGATTGGAATAACGGTTCATATAGTACTTCATGTTCGCACTGAACTGCGCACTGTTTGTTCCGGCTTGTGACGATAGTCTGGTCTTTTTACCTTTCCGGTCAATCTTGTAGATGGCACTGCGCATGGGGCTTTCCTCGTTGCTGCTGAAGTAGAAGCTTCCTTCTTCGGGGTCATAACCCAGGAACTCCTGCACTTCATATTGTCCGGCTGTCACTTGTTTCAGCAGATTGCCGCCTATGCTATACCAGTACAGATGGTTGTATCCGCTCTTTTCGCTGACAAAACTGAAATTTTCCGGATAGAAGACGATGTTGTCGAATACATTCTCGCGGATATAGGTATCGCTTTCATCACGCAGAGCCAGTTTGGCTACCGTGCTGCGAGGGTCGGCAAAGTATAGGTCGAACCGGTTCTGATGGCGGTTCAGTGTCATGACGGCAAGTTTGTTGGGGTCTTGGGTAAAGCGGATGCGGGGAATATAGCCGTCTGCATCTACCGGCACGTTTATCTTGCGGGTCACTTTCGACTTGATGTCGAAGGTGTGTACGGACACTTTGGAATTTACTTCTCCCGTTTTAGGATATTTGTAAGTATACTCTCCCGGATACTTCTCGAAAGGGGTGAAGTGGGGGGCTTGTCCGGCAAAAAGAGGGAAAGAGTAGGAGGGAACATCTTTCTCGTCGAAGCGGATGAAAGCCAGCATCTGGCTGTCGGCACTGAATTCCAGCGCACGGTTGAAGGAGAACTCCTCTTCGTAAACCCAGTCGGGGATGCCGTTCAGCACCTCGTTCTGTTTCCCGTCTTCCGTCACCTGGCTTTCGCTGTTGCCGTAGAGCAGTTTTACAAGGAAGATGTTGTTGTCGCGTACAAAAGCCACCAGGTTGCCGTCCGGTGAAAATACGGGCACCTGTTGCGGGCCGCCGTCCGAAAGCTTTTCCACAATGTTGTTGATTTTACCGTCCAGATTGCGCTTTAGGCTGTAGATGTAATGCACAGCCGTATAGGAATGACGGTAGATGGGAGTTGTTTCGGTGGCAATGAGCAGCTTACTGCCGTCCGGAGCAAAGCTGTAGCTGTCGAATGTCTTGAACGTGCATTCGCGTGCGGTAGCGGCATCAAACAGCACTTCCACGGGTTTTCCCGTTTTGAAGGAGTACTTGATGATTTGTGTCCTGTCCGCATTCATCTGCGAATAATGTTCCCCGTCTCCCGGGATGGGGATAACGCCGGAAATATTCTTCGGAGTGAACTTGCCCGATACGATTTCTTTCAAATCGAGTGCCTTGCCACTTTGGGCGAAACCTGCCAGCGTACAGAGGCAGAGGAGAAGTGCGATGCTTATCTGTTTCATATCTATCTTTTATGCTTATCTGTTTCCCTATTTTTTCTGGGGAACAAATATACAACAAAGGGAAGATTTATCGAAGCAGTGGGCCGATTTTATTCTTTTTGAACAGAAAAAGCCCGTCCTGCTTCTTGGGGGCGAAGCAGGAACGGGCCTCCGTCACTCATAGATGATGATTGGATGAGATGATGATTGGAATATCTTTCGTTACAAGCACTTGACTTTTCTTTGATATTCTGCAATGGCTGCATCCAGTCGTTCGTGGGCGGTTGTGTCACCCGGAACGTTGTGCGACGGATGGATGTACAAGTGTACGCCACGGTCGGCAAGGATTTCAGCAACGGTAGTGATGGTCATCCATACCATGGTGACGAAACTCAATGTAGACAACGGACCTACCTTGTCGAAGTGGTTCTTCAAAGGTACAGAGGCGTCTACCAGGGGAACGCAGGAATCCACTACGATATCTGCCAACTGGAAGAGGTTCTTTCCGCTGGAGTGGCGGCTGGCCTTGTCGCCCGTTTCGCTGGCCGAACCGTATACGATAACTTTCATGCCGCGCTTCTTGGCTTCCAATGCCATGTCTATATTGACGGCATTGATACCGGTATGTGAGAAAATCCACATACAGTCTTTGGAATCAAAATCATAATTCTTCATGATTTCCTGGCCGTAGCCTTCTGCCCGTTCCAGGAAGAGGAACTGATGAATACCCATCTGGCCGATAATCTGTGTGAAGAATGTCAGAGGCAATTCGCAAAGTGGGTGGAATCCTACAAAGCTGCCGATACGCGGATACATTTCTTCTACGGGAATTGTTGCGTGGCCGCAACCAAACGTGTGGACCCAACGACCGGCTTCGATGGAGTCTGCCATAACAGTGGCTGCTTTTTTGATGTTTTCCAACTGGGTAGCCTCCAGTTTTTCCATAATGCCATGGGCATTCTTTAACCATTCGAGTGCTAACATAACTTTTTTGTTTTTTAAGAAGTTAATAAATTTATTTGAGTGAGCGTTTATACAAAAGGAGCATGACGGCAAGTGAGGCAATCATCAGATAAGGATAAAGCCCGATGCCATTGGTGTATTGGGAAACCATTCCCATCAGGCCGTTCATTGCAGTCTGGCCAATGAGGGCTATGGCAAGCGCCACGCTGAATGCTGTTCCCGATAAGGACGGGTACCGGCTTCCAAGAATGCTGAGTATCACGGGATACGTGGCCGACAGCCCCATACCTACCAGCACCATGCCGACTGCCGCGCGTGCAAAACTCGGCGAGAACATAAGGAAACAGAATCCTATGGCAGTGAGCGTAAGGCTGTAGGGCAGCACGGTTTCCGGTTTTATCTTCTTGAATATCGCAACTTGCATCATACGTGCTACGGTCAGTCCCGTTACCATGCAGGTCAGTGCAATCAATGCCTGATTGGCCGGAATATCCGTCATCTGCCCAAAGTAACTCGTGGACCAGTTGTTGCAGACACCCTCGATGCCGCTTTGGAAAAAAAGAATGAAGCTGAGTAGCAGTAAGCTGCTTTCTTTCAGCAGTCCCAATCCCTCTTTTACCGGGAAACCTTGCGCCTGCTTAGGGGCGGGGAAGCGTACGGGGATGCAGAATATAATGCCCGCAAGCATCACTACGCCAATTCCCAGTAAGATGGTTTCGAATGAATAATGCCTGGAAAGGGAGCCCAGCAACATTGGTATGCCCAATGCGCCCAGTCCGTAGAACATGCCCAGAAAACTGAGGCGTGAGCCTTTTTCGGATTCTCCTGAGATGTCGGATACCAATGCATTGGTTTCTCCGTTGAGGATGCCTCCGCCCAGACCGATGCCGACGATGGAAGCTTGCAGCAGTGGCACGCTTTCAAAGAAGGCAAGTCCTTCCATCCCCAGCAGTACGATGATGCAGCTGGGCACCAGCAGGGCTTTATGTCCGAACCGGTCTACGATGGGACCGAAAATCAGGGAACCGGCCAGCATGCCCAGAGGCAGGAAAGTGACCAGTGAGGTTGTCTGCAACCCGCTCAGATTCAGCTTGGCTATGAGGGATGGCAACACTGCTCCCAATGTAATCATGGAGACTCCGAAGAAACACATCCCGATGCACGCTGCCGTGAATACGAGATTCTTGTGATAACTGTTACTCATACAAGTGATTTTTGATGGCAAGAAACGCTGCTCCTATCAGTCCGGCATTACCGGACAACTGAGAAGGTACAAATTCCACCTGCTTGATGCTGAGCGGTTGCGCCCATTTGCAGGCTTCCTTGTAAATGTCATCTATAAAGATACCGGCAGGGCCGAATACGCCTCCGCCCCAAATTATCTTCTGCGGGTTGAGCAGGCTGACCAGATTTGCGGAAGCCATGCCCCACATCTCGACGGCTTTGTGCAATACGGAGATTGCGATAGGGTCTTTTTCATTATAGGCACTGAACACATCATAGGCCGATATGCGGCAGATGGGTTTCTGGCGCAGTTTTCCTTTGTATGCCTTGTTGGCGCGTACGGCATCGCGTACCCGTGCCCCGATACCATTGCCGGAAGCGTAATATTCGAAACATCCGCATGCGTCATACTCTTCCCGGTAGGGAGGTTGCAGGGCCATCCAGCCGGTGGCGCCGATAATGTCGTTGGCTCCGTGCAACACGTGCCCGTCGATGATGATGCCGGCACCGATACCGGTTCCCACGGCAATGAATATGGCACTGTGACATTCTTTGGCGGCACCTTGCCACATCTCTCCATACATATAGCAGGTACGGTCGCTGTCGATGTATATCTCGATGCCCGGAGGCGTTACACTGCGCAGCTCCTCATAGAGGGGGTAGTTGTCCCAGCCCGGTATGTTGGGGGCCCATACCCGGTTGGTTTGGGAGTAAACGATACCGGGGATGCAGACACCTATTCCGTCGACGTGTATACGGCTTCTGCGTGCTACGGTAAGAAGTTTGGCGAGGATATCCGCGGCGAGCTTGCCCACTTCGTGTCCGGTTCTTCCTTTCAGGAGCCGTTTGCGGTTAAACATCATGCTTCCGTCCGGAAAGAAAATGGCGCTGGCTATTTTTGTGCCGCCTATGTCCAATGCGATTGTTGCCATGGTGTTATAGTATTTATAGGTTGATTCATTAAGGTTGTATGCAAAGCTATGAATTTATTTCATTCTTGAGGTGTATAAACTGAGGAAATTGTGTGTAAAAAGAGTGTCTAATCACTAAATTGTGTTTAATGTAATTGCGCTTGGATGTACTCTTTCTCAATTAATTAGTTGTATATCAGTGGATGAAACATTTTTTAGTGCAGGTGGAATTTCTTTGTTTTATGTTCGTTAACAAATCGGGTGGAAAGTATTCTTGTTTTTGCAGGTTCATCCCACGGAAAAATCCTATATTTGCCACTTACATAAGGAATATGTATGGAAACCAAATCTACGCTCTATAATGAGTTCCCTCTTTTTCTGAAGCGATATTTTTCCTATAAGGTACAGAAAATATCGCTGAATGCCGGTTTTACGTGCCCCAACCGGGATGGAAACAAAGGAGTCGGCGGTTGCACCTATTGTAACAACCAGACCTTCAACCCCGATTATTGCCGTACGGAGAAATCCATTACCCGCCAGCTGGAAGAGGGCAAGCAGTTCTTTGCACACAAATATCCGGAGATGAAGTATCTCGCCTATTTCCAGGCCTATACCAACACGTATGGTGAATTGGAAGACTTGAAGCGGAAATACGAGGAGGCCTTGTCGGCAGACGGGGTGGTGGGCCTGGTTATCGGCACCCGTCCGGACTGTATGCCCGACAGCCTGCTGGACTATCTGGAGGAGATGAACCGGCATACATTCCTCTTAGTGGAGTACGGCATAGAGAGTACCGACGACAAGACACTTTGCCGCATCAACCGCGGGCATACTTTTCATGCCGCCGCCGATGCGGTGGAAAGAACCGCTTCACGCGGAATCCTGACCGGTGGGCATGTCATACTCGGACTGCCGGGCGAGACGCACGAAAGCATCGTGGCACAAGCCGGTGTATTGTCCCGCCTGCCACTCACTACCTTGAAGATGCACCAGTTGCAACTGATAAGGGGTACCCGCATGGCTCTGGAGTACCGGCAGCATCCTGAAGATTTTCATCTGTTTGATGTGGAGGAATATATCGGCCTCGTGATAGACTATATCGAGCATCTGCGGCCGGATTTGGTGCTGGAGCGTTTTGTCTCCCAGTCTCCTAAGGAACTGCTCATTGCACCCGACTGGGGACTGAAAAATTATGAATTTAATCATCGGGTTCAAAAAAGAATGAAAGAACTCGGTGCATATCAGGGAAAGAAGTATGAAATGTGAGAAAAAAGAATTATTTTTGCCGCAACTTTAAATATGGAATCAATCTAAATAAAGAATAATTATGAACCCAAAAACAGTGATAAAAGGAAAAATCCACTACGTGGGAGTGAATGACCGCAATAAGCATTTGTTTGAAGGTATGTGGCCGTTGCCGTATGGGGTTTCCTACAACTCTTACCTGATAGATGATGAGACGGTCGCTTTGGTCGATACGGTAGACATCTGCTATTTCGAGGTGTATCTGCGCAAGATAAAGAGCATTATCGGCGAGCGCCCCATCCAGTATCTCATCATCAACCATATGGAGCCGGACCATTCGGGCTCTATCCGCCTGATAAAGCAGCATTATCCCGACATCATCATCGTGGGCAACAAGCAGACCTTCGGCATGATAGAGGGCTTTTATGGCGTGACGGGCGAACAGTACATGGTGAAGGACGAGGATTTTCTGGCTTTGGGACATCATAAGCTCCGCTTCTATATGACCCCGATGGTGCACTGGCCCGAGACGATGATGACTTTTGACGAAACGGAAGGAGTCCTTTTCGCCGGTGACGGTTTCGGCTGTTTCGGCACGTTGGACGGAGGGTTCCTGGATACCCGCATCAATCTGGACAGATACTGGGACGAGATGGTGCGCTACTATTCCAACATCGTGGGCAAGTACGGCTCTCCGGTGCAGAAGGCACTTGCCAAGCTGGGCGGTCTGCCCATTTCCACCATCTGCTCCACGCACGGGCCGGTGTGGACGGAAAACATAGCCAAGGTTATCGGCATCTACGACAAGTTGAGCCGCTACGCCGCTGACGAAGGTGTGGTCATTGCCTATGGTTCCATGTACGGCAACACGGAGCAGATGGCGGAAGCCATTGCGGCGGAACTTTCTGCACAAGGCATCAAGAACATCGTGATGCACAATGTGAGCAAGAGCAATCCTTCTTATATCATTGCCGACATATTCAAGTATCGCGGACTTATCATCGGCAGCCCCACCTACAGCAACCAGATTTATCCTGAGATAGAATCCTTGCTCTCCAAGATTCTGGTACGCGAAGTGAAGGGACGTTATCTGGGATACTTCGGATCCTTCTGCTGGGCAGGTGCTGCCGTGAAGCGCATGGGCGAGTTTGCCGAAAAGAGCAAGTTCGAGATTGTGGGCGACCCGGTAGAGATGAAGCAGGCCATGAAGGACATTACTTACGAACAATGCGAAAACCTGGCACGTGCCATGGCAGAGCGTTTGAAGAAGGATAGGAAGTAGTTGAAAATTAAGAATTAAAGAATTAAGAATTGAAGTTGAAAATTACCCCTAATTTATTAACCTAATAAAACAATCACAATGAGACTAATCATTCAACCGGATTATCAATCCGTATCAAAGTGGGCGGCACATTATGTGGCTGCCAAGATCAAGGCCGCTCATCCGACACCTGAAAAACCGTTTGTATTGGGATGCCCCACCGGTTCTTCTCCGTTGGGCATGTACAAGGAACTTATCGACCTGAACAAGAAAGGCATCGTGTCTTTCCAGAACGTAGTGACTTTCAATATGGACGAGTATGTAGGTTTGCCCAAGGAACATCCCGAAAGCTACTATTCCTTTATGTGGAACAACTTCTTCAGCCATATAGACATCAAGCCGGAGAACACCAATATCCTGAACGGCAACGCTGCCGACCTGGATGCCGAGTGTGCACGCTATGAAGAAAAAATCAAGTCCTACGGCGGCATCGACCTCTTCATGGGCGGTATCGGTCCCGACGGACATATCGCTTTCAACGAGCCGGGTTCTTCCCTTTCGTCACGCACCCGCCAGAAGACATTGACTACCGATACCATCATTGCCAACTCCCGTTTCTTTGACAACGACGTGAACAAGGTGCCCAAGACTGCCCTGACCGTCGGTGTGGGTACTGTGCTTAGCGCCCGCGAGGTAATGATTATCGTAAACGGACACAACAAGGCACGTGCCCTCTATCATGCAGTCGAGGGTCCCGTGATGCAGATGTGGACTATCAGCGCCTTGCAGATGCACGAAAAGGGTATCATCGTTTGTGACGATGCGGCCACCGAAGAATTGAAGGTGGGTACTTACCGCTACTTCAAGGATATTGAGGCAGAGCACCTGGATGCGGAAAGCTTGCTGAAATAAGCAAACTAATAAAAGTTTTGCAATTCCACCCTCACCACCCTCACCGCTTGTCTGCATCTGCTTGTTCATCGGTGTTTCAGGGGTGAGTGAGAGCAATTTAAAAGGGTGAGGGCAAATTTTGCCCTCACCCTTTTTGTTCTCCTGATTTTGGTTGACTGTTTTCAGGACAGGGCGTTATGTGATGAAAACGGGCTCTGCTCCGCTGTAAGGCTTTGGGTGCCAATGTTAAAGATACCAAATACTCACTGCAAAACCAGTGCATCGTTTTTGCAGTGCCGCTGCAACATAGATGCAGTGCCACTGCAACTGTTTTGCAGTGCTACTGCAACGCCTTTGCAGTGTTACTGCAAAAGATGTGCAGTAGGTTTGCAGTGAGGGCTTGTGATGAAAAAGCCATGGGCGTGCTTTCTTTTTTGCGGAATATGTGCTATCTTTGTCATACTTGTAATTTAAACAGTAGCAGCTATGGAATTGAGTGGCAGACGCTATCCGATAGGGATACAGAATTTTGAGCAACTGCGTACGCGGAATTGTGTGTATGTGGATAAGACGGAGCTGGTGTACAAATTGGTGAATACAGACCAAATTTATTTCTTCAGCCGCCCCCGTCGGTTTGGCAAAAGCTTGCTCGTGTCTACGCTGGAGGCCTATTTCCAGGGGAAAAAGGAACTTTTCGAAGGGCTGGCTATGGAACGTCTGGAGCAGGAATGGGAGGTTTGCCCGGTGCTGCACGTTGATTTCAGCTTGACGAAATATACTGAGCTGCGTGACTTGACGGGGCAATTGAATTTGTTTTTATCTCGTTGGGAAGAAATTTACGGAAAAAAGGAAGAGGAAGAGGGGGCGGCAGAGCGTCTGCAAGGCATCATCCTGCGTGCCTACGCCAAGACCGGAAAGCCGGTTGTAGTGCTGATTGACGAGTACGATGCTCCTCTGCTTGACAGTAATTCCGATGCCCTTTTGCAACAACAGCTTCGCAACGAGATGCGCAAGTTCTTCAGTCCTCTCAAGGGGCTGGGGCAATATCTCCGTTTTCTTTTTATCACGGGTATCAGCAAGTTCAGCCAGCTGAGCATCTTCAGCGAACTGAACAATTTGCAAAATATCAGTATGCGCGATGACTTCAGTGCCCTCTGCGGCATCACCGAGGAGGAACTGCTGACGCAGTTGAAACCCGATATTGAGCGGATGGCCGAGGCTAATGATGAGACTTACGAGGAGGCATGCTTGCATTTGAAGCGGCAATATGACGGTTATCATTTCAGTAAGGCTTGTGCGGATATTTACAACCCGTTCAGCCTGTTCAATGCTTTCAATTCCAAAGAATACAAGAACTATTGGTTCTCCACGGGCACGCCTACTTTCCTGATAGATATTCTGCGCCATGCAGACTTCGATGTGCGTGCGCTGGAAGGTGTTGAGGCTACCGATGAGCAGTTTGATGCGCCTACGGAACAGATAACGAGTCCCATCCCGGTGCTCTACCAGAGCGGTTATCTGACCATTAAGGGCTATGACCGTAATTTCCAAATCTATCGTTTGGCCTATCCCAACGGTGAGGTCCGTAAAGGGTTCATTGAATCCCTGCTTCCCTCTTACGTGCACTTGCCTGCCCAGAACAACACCTTCTACGTCGTCTCTTTCCTTCGCGACTTGATGAAGGGTGATGTGGAGAGCTGCCTGGAGCGTACCCGTTCCTTCTTTGCCTCCATTCCCAATGATTTGGAGAACAAGACCGAAAAGCATTATCAGACCATTTTCTATTTGCTGTTCCGGTTGATGGGGCAATATGTGGAGTCGGAAGTGAAGAGTTCCGTAGGCCGTGCGGATGTGGTGGTGCAGTTGCAGGATGTCGTTTATGTCTTCGAGTTCAAATACGACGGTACCCCGGAAGAGGCGTTGGCTCAGATTGACAGCAAGCAGTATGCCATCCCTTACCGGGCGGACGGCAGGCGTGTGGTCAAGATTGGTGTGAATTTTGACAGTGCCACGCGGACGATTGGTGGGTGGAAAATAGCTAAAGCTGATTAGAAACTCTTGTAAGTATGCTTATGCCATATTTTTATGGTTTTCTCGTTTTTCTTCAAGTATTTTATCTGCTGCGCAATGGTATCTTACCATTTCTTATCAGGCGAGCATGGTAAGAAGATGATTAAGATTGGTGTCCCTTGTAAAAAAATGCTTAACTTTGAGGCGGATTAATATTAGACACACCACATGGACGAGAAAAGGGAGAGACGACAAATGCTATTGATATACGTTGCTATAGGGGTTATTGTAGCAGTAATTACTGGATGGTTCTTGTATCAAAACCGAATGGAGTTCTGGGAAACGCAGGCACGGAGTGCTTTTCGTATGGCTTTGGGAGAAGAGTTGCAGAAAAGGAATGAAGTTGACGTGTATTTCAGTTCGTCAGGAAATATTAGATTACCAGATAATTCCATTGATATTAAGAAGGAACCGATAAAAGTACGTATAGAAAGTGAATATGGGGTAAAAGACTTTTTTATCCCTTATGAAAAGCATTCCCATAATATAGAACGCTCTTCAGATATGCGAGCGTCATATTCTTATGTGTTGTATAAGAGTCCTTTGCAGGCTGATTCGTTGAATAGGATATGGTATCGCTTACTGGAAGAAATGAACTATTTTGGTAAAACGGTAGTACGTATATCTGTGGCTGATTGGGATGAACGTGAAACTTATACTTTTTCGGATGATTCCCTTTATATGTTAAAACCGGATAGTCTTATGTCTTGTTATTTGGGCTATAGGTGCGAAATTGGTGTGACGGGATATTTGTATTATTCTTGGTTGAACGTTTTTACAGTTAAGGATAAGATTCTTTTGTGCGCTCTTGCTCTTTGTTGCTTTCTGCTGTTTTTTCTGCAAGAATACATTGTAAAGATTTATTGTCGTTTCTTTGTCAAAGAGGTGACGGTAGAAACCCCAGTCCCGATATTTGTGGAGAAAGAAATACCAATGATTGTAGTAGATAGGAGTGAGGCGCTTGTTTATCGGTTGGAAGATGATTTGTTTTTTGATGCCGATTCCGGTGTGTTGTATAGAGTAGACCATAGGGTGAAGTTGACGGCAACTCTTGCAAGACTACTGCAAGCCTTCTTGGATGCGGAAGATTATAGGTTGTCAGTCAATGGAATTATGGAACTATTGTGGCCGGACGGTTCAGTAACACCGGGAAATGTACATACTGTAATAACAAGATTACGAAAAGCCCTGTCCGAAGTTTCTGATTGGCGGATAGAAAATAAAGATCTTTGTTATCAACTAAAAAGCCCCATTTCATCGGAAAAATCCTTGAATGAATGATGGAATCTTTCATCTGACAAGGCCTGACAAAGCCTAAAATAAGTGCTTGTCAGACTTTGTCAGACTTGAAATTTGGTAGTTTCTTTTCTTTTTCGGTACTTCGCACCATCGTTTAGAAACAAAACTATTAATATAAAGAATAGTAAAAGGATGAAAAAGAAAATTTTATTTATCAGCTTGTTTTTGGTTGCAGTAGTTACAATCTCTTTTCAATTGAATGCAGGAAAAAATGATTTAGGAAGTCTAATGTTGGAGAATATAGATGCTTTGGCATCCGGTGAAACGGGTACAAATATCTACTGTCGTGGTACCGGATCTGTGGATTGTCCGATTAATCATGTTAAGGTTTGGGCTGTAATGAGTAGGTAGCCTTGAAGAACTTTATTAACATATTGTTCTTGTTCATTATTTTAGTAGCTTGTACCTCTACTCCACACAGTAACGGGATGTTTTGTGCTGATTTCCCGCAAACGCGGGAACTGAAAGGAACAGTTATTCCGCTGGATACTGCTTTGTTCCGTTATCCTTTCCGTATTCGGGTGCAGGGAGATATGGCTGTGGTGATGGATTTGCATGGGACAGACTGTTTCTGTCATGCTTTTAGTTATCCGGAATTTCACTACATATCCTCTTTCGGCAAGCGGGGAGAATCTCCCGATGAGCAGATTTCTGTCGAAAATATCCGGTGGTATGGGGAATCTTTGTGGTCTCTTGATGCCAACAAGTCTGAATTAACTCGGTTTGGTTGTGATTTATCCGGTGATTCACTGTTTCGTCAAGAAGCAGTGAACCTGGATAAAGACATTCTCCGTGCTTTGGACTTTGTGATGATGGATGATTCTACCTTTATTATTCCCGATTATTCGGGAGACAACCGTTTTTGCTGGGTGAACAGGCAAGGCGGACTGTTGTATAAAATGGGGGCAATCCCTTCTTCCAATGAGGATGCCATGAAGCATGCTCGTCCTGCATTGGCGCAGGCATGGCGCAGCTTCATCGATTACAATCCCCGAAACGGAGTGCTGGCGGCGGTCACCCAACTGGGCGAAGTGCTTGAAGTCTTTAATTTGAAAGACAGCACGCACGTGGTACGCATCGGGCCTCATGGCGAGCCGGAATTCAAATTGTCAGAAGGTTATGGCATTCCTACGGGTATCATGGGATTCAGCGATGTGCAAGTGACGGACAGTGCCATTTATGCCGTCTTTCATGGACGCTCTTTTAAAGAAATAGCCCAGAATGCACGGAAAGGCATCCAAGTGGATGGGGGACAATATATTTATGTATTCAACTTGAAGGGGGAACCTCTCTGTGAATATGTACTCGACCATTGTATCTATGGCATCTCTGTAAATGAGCAAAAAGGGACGATTCTTGCTACGGATGTGAACAAGGATGAACCGATAATAGAGTATACAATGAAATAAAAGAAAAATATAAATAGGAATGGAGAGGAACGGACGGCAAACGTCTTGTTGGTGCATGATGAGCCGTCCGTTCCATAACCCACCCAGAAAGGAGGTCGAGGCAAAGATAAGGATTTGGATTGAATAAGCAAAATGTTTGCTTTCCCATTGAAAGGATAGATATGGAAGACAAAACAAAATATTATTGATTAAGAAAAACAAAGAAAACAATGAAAAAGATAATGAAAATAGCTTTTGTTGCAGCATTTGCGGCAGTGGCAGGATACGGTGTTTATGCTAACCAACAATCGGAAACTATGTCTGATTTGATGTTGGCGAATGTGGAAGCGTTGGCAGGTAGTGAAATATCGAATCCAGGTTGTGACCCCAGTTGGGATAGAGAATGTTGTGTTTGCTTTAATGTACATCATACATATGCGTATGCTAATGGTAAAAATAGTTGTGAAACTCGAAAGAATTGTCATTATTAGTGGAATTTGACAGCCTAATGGCTGCTTAAAGACATAAAATGATAGAGCACTGTAGAATATTTATAAAATTCGTTGGATCATGTAACTATTTTGCGGTGCTCGCTAATAAAAAATAGTATATAATGAAAACATATTATTATTTGCTTATATTTTTTTTCTTGTATGGCTGTGCAAATGAGAAAAAACTGAATGTAGAATATGTGAGTGCAACTTATGAGTTGCTGGATGATGAAATAGCAACTACCATGCCGGGAACCTTACGCGTAGCCGGTGATTTTTTGGTGTGGGAGGACCCTTTTGCGCGCGACTATTTTGTACATGTGCACGAAAAAGAAACTGGTCGTAAAGTGGGAGTGATGGGAAAGGTAGGAGAAGGTCCGCGTGAATTTATCACAGGAGGTATAAATGGCTCATGTATCGACAATCGTTTTTTTGCCGTGGATGCTAATGGAAAGACGCGTGGCTTCTTGTCTCTTGATAGCTTGTCGCAAAGTAAAGATGCGTTTATTCCTATGACGGAAGAGGAACGGTTATCACGTCCTGCCATGGCTGAATATGCCAAGAATGTGTATATTGGAGTTGCGGATGCTGGTGCGGAACATTGTTTTGAAACTCTATTGC
This sequence comes from Bacteroides sp. AM32-11AC, assembly GCF_003603515.1. Lineage (NCBI taxonomy): Bacteria > Pseudomonadati > Bacteroidota > Bacteroidia > Bacteroidales > Bacteroidaceae > Bacteroides > Bacteroides sp. AM32-11AC. The sequence goes on from NZ_QTNH01000009.1 coordinate 222,013, forward strand.
ATGGTCAGGCTTCTTCGTTTGGCAATTATCCCATTCCGCAGGTGAAACAATATTTAGGGGGAGAGAGAGGATATAATGCATCTCGTGGAGTATTTGTCTGTTCTTGTTATGATTTCCCTTATTTAGCATTGTATCAGCAGGGTGAGGATGAATTTTCATTAGTGTGGGAATGGAGAACAGATGGTGACGAATACGAGATTCGGAACAATGAGGTGATTTTTGACCGCAGGGTAAAAGGTGTCCGGGGACTTTGTATGAGCAAGGATTTTATTATTACATTGCAACGAGACCGTAGAAAGGATGATACGGATGAATCTACAGTGGGAAGGGATGCAAGCAAATGCCCTCATACTGTTTTCTTGTATGATTATGATGGAAATTTAGTGAAGATTGTTGATTTGGGCATTCCCGTAATGCGTATAGCTTCTGAAGAACAGAGTAATACGTTGTATGCCATAGGGGTGAATCCGGATTTTGTCTTGGTGAAATATGAATTATAAGATAGGGCATTTAATCGTTATTTGCGTTGCACTACTTCTTTGTGTGGCTTGTGGGGAACAGCGTAATGCTGTGGCTGTCGTCTATAAAGAACATTTTCCTATAGATACAATGCTTCCTATTAAGACATATCCGGCAGAAGAATTGGTACGTCCCGCTCGGATGAATAGAATCAACAATCGGGTGATTGCTTTTGGGGGATATGAAGAAGTAGGAATCTATGATTACCCCGATTTAAAATTCATAAAGAAAATGGTGCTTCCCGGTCGTTTTTCTGTTTCTCAAGGAAAAGATTGTTTGTATCTTGAATCGGGAGGAGAAGTGGATGCCTATACCTTGAAAAGTGATTCCTTGTGTAAAACATCTTCTTTTGTTATTGATAAAGTAAGTGAAAATATTGGGACGGTGCAAGAGTTGAATCCCGGGGTGTATATATATGCAGATAGGAGAAAACATCCGGGAGTGTCTGAATATCATGTGACAGATATTCAGACGGGAAGAGATGTCTCAGGGGGGAATTATCCGGAAAATGATATTCGTTTTAAGAATTTGGAAAGCTTTAAATCGGCTTATTATCATTATCTGATGATGAAACCGGATAGGAGTGCTTTTGTGGTTACTTACGCTTCTTTGAGACGTATCCGGATCTATGATCGGAATGAAAATTTGCGGCATGACGTCTTTCTGGAAGGTGGGCTGGGAAATTACAAGGTAGTTCCCGCTCGCCCTTCAGAGCAGTATTGGCATTTTAGTTGTCCGTTTGTAACGGATAGGTATATTTATTTGATAAATCCGAATCAGTTGGGTGCGGGGCCTTTGCTTCCGCATTGCAATTTGTTGGTTTTGGATTGGGAAGGGAATTTGGTCGCTAAATATCGTTTCAGTGTGCTTATCAATGATATATTTGTAGATGAAGAGAGAAAAATTCTTTGTGGAAGTTGCTCTGATTATGAAAGTACACGATTCTTCAAGATGGATTTATTAGATAATTGATTGAAGGTAGTTTATAAATGATAACTTATGAAGAATTTTATAATAATAATCTTAGGTTTTGTGGTATTTGCTTCATGTGGAAAATCCAATAAAGACAAATCTTTTTCTTTGTTACAGAAATGGATAGGAAAAGAATTGAGTTTGCCTGCTAGGTCGGTTTTTACGATTCAAGGAAAAGATACGGTAGAATATCCCATTCAAAACACATATAAAATATTGACTTATATTGATTCTACGGGTTGTACCAGTTGTAAACTGAAACTTGCTGAATGGGAAAAGTTTATCACCGTAGTCGATTCTATACGACCTCATACGGTACAGTTCCTTTTTTTCTTGTGTCCTAAAAATGGAATGGAGATATATCAAACTTTACGGGTGGAAAGGTTTAAACATCCGATTTGTATTGATGAAGGAGACTACTTGAATAAGTTGAATCATTTTCCTGCTGATATGGCATTTCAAACTTTTTTGTTGGATAATGATAATAGAGTTGTAGCTATGGGTAATCCTATCCATAATTTGAAAGTAAGAGAGCTCTATTTGAAGATTATACAAGGCAGAGAAGTAAAATCTGATGATGAAGACAATGATGTTCAAACAATTGTTGATGTGGATAAAGTTTCGACATCTATGGGGAATTTCGACTGGCAAAAAGAACAGAAGGTTACTTTTATCATGAAAAATGTAGGCGATAAACTGTTGGCAATAGAGGGGGTGGATACGTCTTGTGGCTGTATTTCTGTAGAGTACTCTAAAGAGCCGGTTCGTCCGGGAATGGATTTGAATTTGTCTATTATTTATAAGGCAGAACATCCTGAACATTTTAGTAAAACAGTAAGAATACATTGTAATTCGGAGTCATCTCCGATAATACTTACGGTTTCTGGTAATGCACAGTGAGTGTTTAAAAAAGTAAAAACGAAAATTAATAAGGTATGAGGAAATCTGTGTGGTTGTTTACATTATTGCTTCTTTGCTCTTGTGTGAACAACCATCGTTTGAGTAAAGCGCTTGAACTGGCTGGGAGTAATCGGGGCGAGTTAGAAAAGGTACTTATCCACTATAAAGATAGTGGGGAGAAATATAAAGCAGCTTGCTTTTTGATTGAGAATATGCCTAAATGTTACAGTTACAAAGGGTGGCTGATAGATACGTTGAGATATTGGAAAGCAACTACGGATTCTTTTGGTATCATTGATAGTAGTCAAGTAGCAAAATGGGAGAAATATCCGGCTTCGATGATGAATAAAGAGTATGATATTCATGTTATAACTGCTGATTATCTGATTCGTAATATAGATCAAGCCTTTGTGGTCTGGAAGAAAAGGCCTTGGAATAAAGATCTTTCCTTTGATGATTTCTGTGAATTGATTCTTCCTTATCGTATCGGTGATGAAACGCTTGAAGACTGGCGGAGTGTATACAGCGAGGAATTCTCGTTTTTATTGGACTCTGTTTATATAGGAACAGATGTAATGGAAGCCACGAAGGTTGTTATGGAGAACCTGAGGGAAAGGGGATTTCGGTTTAATAATGACTTTGATTCACCTCATATGGGTGCTCTTTTCCTATTGGAGCATCGGGCCGGAAAATGTGTGGACATGTGTGATTTTGGACTTTATGTTTTGCGCTCATTAGGAATTCCGGCCACAGCAGACGTGTATTTCTTTGAATCGGAATCCCGAATGGGCCATATCTGGGATGTAGTGAGAGATTCTTTGGGAAATTTTGTTAATATAAACTCTTTCCATGTGGCTAAATTTAAGTGGGACGTGGACGGAAGAAGGATAGGGAAGGTATTTCGCTATTGTTATGGTCTACAAAAAGAGAAACTGAAGTTTCTGAGTGTGAAAGATGAGATACCTCCCTTGTTCAGACATTGTTTTGTGAAGGATGTTTCTGAAGATTATTTTAAAGATGATTTGGTGTTGGATTTAAGTGATGTAGAAGACGACTATGTATATTTGGGAGTATTTCGTCCGCAAACGGCAGGAGAGGGAGTGGATATAGCTAAATTGAGGAAAGGAAAAGCGACTTTCAATAATATAGAGGCTAAAATGATATATATGCCTCTTGCTTATGAGAATTCAACCTATAAGCCCATAGGTTATCCCTTTTTCTTTGACGGTAAGGAGGCACATCCTTACATTCCTGATTTGTCTGTAAAGGATACTGTCGTTTTAAAAAGAAAAGCTGCTTTCTTTGACTGGATTAGATACTGTTTCAATATCATGGTAGGCAGTAAATTTGAGGTGTCAAATAGAAAAGATTTTTCAGGGAATGAACCATTTTATTGTATTTGCGATACCCCACATACCAACCGTACTTTTATACATTTGCCGGAACCGGTGAAAGGACGGTATGTTAGGTTCTCTACGCCAAAAGATATACGTATTGAATTGGCCGAGTTGTCTTTCAGTTATGATGGAGTGAAGGTGAATCCTCTGAAAATAGAAGGAGATGTTTCGGAAAATAAGTATCTTAAAATAGATAATATTATTGACGGTGACGTGCTTACTTACTATTTACCTAAAAAGGGAGGTGCTTCTATGGTGATTGATTTTGGTAAGGAGATATGTTTCAATGAATTGATGTATATGCCCAGAAATGATGATAATTTTGTCCGTATAGGCGATGTTTATGAGTTGTTTTATCATGGGGGAAAAGATGGATGGATTTCGTTGGGACAGAAAAAGGCTACCGATACTTTTTTGGTGTATGACAACATGCCTAGGGGCGCACTTTTTTATCTTCATGACATCACACGTGGCAAAGAGGAGCAAGTATTTCGGATTGAGAACGGAAAGCAGGTTTTCATATCAAATTTTGGGAAATGAGGTTTCGGAATAATTTATTCTTGCGTAAGTTGTTGGCTTGGGGCATTAATTTAGTCTATGGATTGTGTTTTGTGGCTCTTTGGGGACTGTTGGCTCAGTTGTTGCTTGTCACTTCCTTTAAGATTCCTTCTGATTCGATGGAACCTTCCTTGTTGGCAGGAGACTATATTCTGGTTGATAAGTGCTCAAAAGGAGCGAGGTTGTTCGATGTGTTTGCCGCATTGGAAAGGAAAGAGGTTAAGATTCATCGTATGCCCGGATGGAGGGAGTTCAAGAGGAATGATGTGCTTGTATTCAATTTTCCTTATCCGGGAAGTTGGGACAGCATTGCCTTTGATGTAATGTCATATTATGTAAAGCGTTGTATAGCAGTTCCGGGAGACACTTTGGAAATCAAGGACTGCCATTATAGGGTGAAAGGGCATGACGGATACTTGGGGAATACTGCTGCACAAGATAAATTGCAAAAATTACTTGACTCCGAGGAATTTGTGAATAGGGGAATAGTGGTTGAAAGTTATCCTTTTGATAAAGAACTGGGCTGGAGCATTGCCGAATTTGGACCATTGTACATACCGGCTAAAGGAAGTGTAGTAGAGATGGATTCACTGAACCGGATGCTTTATAGAAATCTGATAGAATGGGAACAGAAGGAGAAACTGACGTTCAGGAGGGATACTGTATTGTTAGGAGACAGTGTTATAAGCAGATACTGTTTCCGTGAGAATTATTATTTCGTATCCGGTGACAAGATGGAGAACTCGAAAGACTCACGCTATTGGGGATTGTTGCCTGAACCTTTTATTGTAGGCAGGGCTCTACGCATTTGGAAATCGAAGGATGATATGTCAGGAAGTATAAAATGGGAACGGGTATGGAAGAAAATAGAATAAGGCAAATAAAGGCTGTCGTTACTTGGACTGTGCTTTGGATGGCTGTTCTGGTTTTATTGTCAATGGTATGCGTAGCTTCTTCAGGGTTACTTCCTGCTGAAACTGTCGGGCAGTGGGTCTGGTTCGACAAGGCGTCCTTCTTGTTGGCTGGATGTATTCTATCGGCGCTTATCTTTAAGTCTAAAGGGGATTTTATAAGTTTGGATTCTGTGATTTTCTGGGTATTGGTTGTGTTGGGAGGATCTGAAGCTATTTTAGGGTTGCGCCAACTCTATGGCTTTGCAACTTCCGGTCACTCTATGTACGCCTTGACGGGTTCTTTCTTCAATCCGGGACCTTATTCGGGCTATTTGGCTATGATACTTCCGGTATGTTTGTATCAATGGCTGGTTTGTGGCAGG